>JBKJSW010000338.1:0-9574 GCA_046595765.1 Ahniellaceae bacterium | reverse complement strand
GCTGGCTCCACCACGCGTCTCAATGTCCCCATCGTCTAGAGGCCTAGGACACAACCCTTTCACGGTTGCGACCGGGGTTCGAATCCCCGTGGGGACGCCATCTGCAAAGCACGAGGCTCGCGCAAGCGGGCCTTTTGCTTTTCCGGATGCGCGATGCAACGGCGCCAGGAGATTTGGCGCTGCGCACCGCGCATTGTCACAATGCACTATCGCAAGCGCAGGGTGATCGATGTCGTATCAAGTGTTGGCCCGACAGTGGCGGCCCAGGGTATTCGCCGAACTGGTCGGGCAGCAGCACGTCGTGCGCGCGTTGAGCCATGCGCTGGATTCCGGCCGCATCCACCACGCATTCCTTTTCACGGGAACGCGTGGCGTAGGCAAGACCACCATCGCCCGCATTCTCGCCAAGTCGCTCAATTGCGACACGGGAACGAGTTCGACGCCGTGCGGCACCTGTTCTACCTGCCTCGATATCGACTCGGGGCGCTACCCAGACCTGCTCGAGATCGACGCGGCCTCGCGGACCAAGGTTGACGACACCCGTGAACTCCTCGACAACGTCGTCTACGCGCCTTCGCGTGGACGCTTCAAGGTTTACCTGATCGACGAAGTGCACATGCTGTCGACGAGCAGCTTCAACGCATTGCTGAAGACGCTCGAGGAGCCGCCGCCGCACGTCAAATTCCTGCTGGCTACGACGGATCCGCAGAAGTTGCCGGTGACGGTGCTGTCGCGTTGCCTGCAGTTCAACCTGAAACGGCTGAGCGAAGAAGAGATCAAGGGTCAGCTATGTCGCATCCTCGTGGCCGAAGACATCAGCTTCGACGATGATGCGCTGGTAGCGTTGGCACGCGCGGGCAATGGATCCATGCGCGATGCGCTGTCGTTGCTCGACCAGGCCATCGCTCACGGCGGTGGCGGCGTCGACGTGGACAACGTAAGACTGATGCTGGGTACCTTGTCCCGCACCGACGTGGCCGCCCTGCTCGAAACCGTCGTTGACGACGACGCGCGGGCATTGTTGGCGGCGATCGAGCACTCGGCCACGTTGTCGCCGGATTTCGCATTGGTGCTCGATGAACTCGCCGCGTTGCTGCATCGGCTGCAAATTGGCAAGTTCCTGCCCGAACAGCTGGCGGAATGGGCTAAGGAAGTTCCGGCGCTGTCCACGCTCGACGCGCGACTCGACCCTGCCAGTTTGCAACTGCTCTACCAGATCGCCATTACGGGACGCCGGGATCTTGCGCTTGCGCCCACCCCGCGCGCCGGATTCGAGATGTGCCTGCTGCGGATGCTGGCGTTCAAGCCCCGGACTCCTGGCGACGCCATGGCGTTGCCGCCACCCGAAAGCCTCAAGCCTGCGCACGCGCCTGCGGCACCAGCGCCAACGGCACCGTTCCCTTCGAAAGTGGTTGCCGCGAGACGTCTTCCCCTGGAGTCCGGGAATGCGCCGATCGGCTCGACAGCACCCACGCTCCCGGCAGCGGTTGCGACCCACCGGGAATCTGGCGTGGCGCGCGCGACCCATCCGGCTCCCGTCATGTCGGCCGAAGAGCCCGCGTTCGTCATCGGCAGCACCCTCGATCATGCGCAGTGGCTAAGGCTCCCGGATGCACTCGGACTGCGCGGAGCGGTGCGGGAGCTGGCGACCAACAGCGTGCTGCTGTCGCACGACGGTTCGGTGCTGCGCCTCGGATTACGCGCCCAGCAAAGTCATCTGCGCAGCGAACTGCTTGCGCGCCAGCTGCAACAGGCACTGCAACCCCGTTGCGGGGAGCAGACCATCGTCAAGCTCGAAGTCGTGGAGACGGCGACCGGTGCTGCCAGCGCTGCGTCATTGCACGCGCAGGCCGCGGCGGCGAAACAGGCCGATGCGGAAGCAGTCATCGCGAACGATCCGCTGGTTCGCCACATGCTGGACTCATTCGACGCGCGCGTGCTGCCGGGCAGCATCCGCGCCATGGACCCGGAGTAGCTCGATGCGCGGCTCGCTCGGTAACATCATGCAACAAGCCCAGAAAATGCAGGACGACCTGCGCCGCGCGCAGGAAGAGATCGCCGCGATCGAGGTCGAGGGCCAGGCAGGGGGCGGGATGGTCAAGGTCACACTCGATGGCCGCCACCACGCGCATCGGGTCAGGATCGAGCGGAGCCTGTTCGGCGACGATCCGGAAATGTTGGAAGACCTCGTCACTGCCGCGTTCAATGACGCGGTCAACCGCATCGCGGAAGCCACTCAGTCGCGCATGGGCCAGGTGGCGGGTGGGCTCGAGCTGCCGCCCGGTTTCAAGCTGCCGTTCTGATGTCGGAAATCAATCCCGCACCCCTGCTGCAGCAGCTGATCGATGCGCTGCGCTGCCTGCCGGGCGTCGGTGCCAAGAGTGCGCAACGCATGGCGTTGCACCTGCTCGAGCGCGATCGTGACGGCGCGCGCAACCTGGCACGGACACTGATTGCCGCGAGCGACCGCGTCGGCAACTGCGCGCAGTGCCGGAACCTCAGCGAGGATGCGGTCTGTTCCATTTGTCGCAATCCCGTGCGTGACGCGGGTCTGCTGTGCGTGGTCGAGGGCCCCGTCGACCTCATCGCCATCGAGCAGGCGACTGGTTACCGTGGAATGTATTTCGTCCTGTTCGGGCGCCTGTCGCCGCTGGATGGTCTTGGCCCGCGTGAGCTCGGCCTCGATCTACTGCAGCAGCGGCTCGCCCATGGCGGAGTGGGCGAACTCATCATCGCCACCAACCCCACTGTCGAAGGTGAAGCCACGGCCCACTACCTGTCGCAACTCGCCGCGCAGTCCGGTGTGCGGGCGACGCGTCTGGCACACGGCGTGCCGCTCGGCGGCGAACTGGAATTCATCGACCGCGGCACGCTCGCGCACGCATTCGGCGCGCGTGCGCCGCTTTAGGAGACCCCGTGTCCGCAACCATCTTCGACCGCATCCTGAGCCGCGAGATCGCCGCCGACATCGTGTTCGAAGACGACGACATACTCGCCTTCCGTGACATCGCGCCGCAGGCGCCGATCCATGTGCTGTTCATTCCCAAGCGGCGGATCGCGACGCTCGACGACCTGCAGGTATCCGACCAGGCGCTGATGGGCAAGTTGATCGGCGCGGCGACCACTTACGCGCGCACCGAAGGTTTTGCGAGCAATGGCTATCGCGTCGTCATCAACTGCGGTGACGACGGCGGGCAGAGCGTGAACCACATCCACCTGCACTTGCTGGCGGGCCGCCGCATGCACTGGCCACCGGGGTGAGCCGACGCGCTTGCGCGCCACTGGCGCGCGCGTCGGCGAACGCCATGGACAGGATGTCCATGGCCGGAGCGACTTGGCGAGCGCACGATGCACGAGTCTAGTCGCCGGGTTAAGTCATCTCTGGGCGTGACCGCGCTTGCGCGCCACTGGCGCGCGCTTCGGCGAACGCGCTGGATCCATCCCCAACCGGACCGTCAATGGCGGTGACGGCGGCCGTGATGCTGTCCGTAGTATCCGAAACCGAATCCATATCCATACGGCCAGTAACCGTAGGGGCCCCAGAGATACGGAGTCGCCCGCAGCCGCTCCAGTTCGCGGTTCCGGTCCGGCCACAGATACACCGCATCCGCGGTCAACCGGGGATAGGTGTAATCGAACTCACCGACTTTGCGCACCTCGGTGCCTGCGACCGTTCCAACCACGGTGATGTCGCGTCCCGGCTTGAACACCTCGGGATCGTAAAAGCCGCTGCGGCAGGCGAGGAATCGACCATCGCTCGCGTCGGTGTTGCGCGGACGGGCAGTTTCGTTCAGGTCACGTCCCAGTACTTCGAAGCAGGTTTCTGCTCCGCGCGGATCCACGGCAATGACGGAGCCGCCCCAACGCACGCGGGCGCCGTCGGCGCGCGCTGCGTCATGCGGGCGCACCTGTGCGAACTCGCCCTGCAACGGCCTCGGGGCCGTTGCGCAGCCCGCCAGGACGATCGGCAGCAACCACAGACATGCATTATTCACGCTCGACTCCAAAAGTGATCGGTATGCCTGCAGGACGTCTCAACGCGTCGATGCGTCGCGAACACGACTTACCCGCAGCGCGAGCACCCGGCGGCGCAGTCCTGCGATTCGCGCGACGCCTGCTGCGTCTTCGGGATTTTCCGCAGCATATCGAAGCGCAATGAACTCCGACGCAATTCCGCGTATCTCCTCCGCCAACCCCGGCAATGCGTTCATGGCACGGTCGGCAAAATTCGAAGGTCCTTCGTCCGTCCGCCGCACCACGCCGCCACGCTCGAGTTTCCGCGCGAATTCGCGATAGGCCGCAATCCAGGGAGAGCGTGCGGCCGGGCGCCTCAACGACAACAGCAGCGCCGCCAGCCCAAGTGCCGACAGCACCATCGCCAGCCAAAGGAGGACATGGCGGAGGCGATCGTCGGGGTCGATGCCTAACCGCTCGAGCAGGTTGCCCTGGCGCAGCGCATCGAAACCCACGATCGCCTGTTGCCAAAGGGAGCCAACCAGATCGGCGCGATCCCTTATTGCCGACCACCATCCGTCCGCACCGAGCCACTCCGCGCCTCCGACTGCATCCGCGAATCCTGCGCCACCCCGCAACACGCGTTCGGGTGCAACCGCGGCGGTCGGATCGACACGCAGCCAGCCCCGCCCCGCGATCCAGATCTCTGCCCATGCATGCGCATCGGACTGTCGTACCAGCCAATATTTGCCGACGGCATTGCGATATCCGCCCTGGTATCCCGTCACGATTCGAGCGGGAATGCCTGCAGCCCTCATCAGGAAGACAAAGCTCGACGCGAAGTGCTCGCAGAACCCGATGCGCGTCGTGAACAGGAATTCGTCGATCGCATGGGTGCCGAGTGGAGGGGGATCGAGCGAATACACGAAGCTCTCGCGCACCATGTCGAGCGCGGCCCGGGCGATCGCCAGGGCATCATCGCCGTGCGTCGCCCGCCATGCGCGCGCCAAGCGTTGTGCGCGGGGATTGCTTGCCGGAGGAATCTCGAGCGCCGCGACACGCTGTTCTTGCGGCAGGCTGGCCTGGACGCGGTAACGTGTGGACGAGACGGCACGGTAGCGTCGCTCGGCACGCGATCCTGCCGTTCCCGTAATCTGGAGATCCGCACTGCGGGCCATTCCCGTCGGCGTCAACACTGGAACGTCCAGCGCGAAACGCCAGGTGCGCGGATCGTCGACCAGCGTGATCTCGTAGGCATAACGAGGGCCCGCTGCCTCGATCGCGCCACGCGCACGGGTATTCGCGAAGCGTCGCGAACCACGCCAGACGCGGCCGTCGAACGACCAGAGCACGAGGCCTCGCCAGTAGCGCTGTGCGGGTGCGGGGGCGGGGCCGTCGCCATCGAAGCGCACCCGAAACGCTGGACTGTCGTCGAGCGCGATGCCGGAGAGCGCACCGAGTTCGAGTTCATCGTCGATGCCGATGCGGCTCAGCTTGGCCTGATCGAGGTTGCCCCAGAGTGGAGATCCGAGCCTCGGAAACAACACGAAGCAAACCAGTGCGAACGGCACCGCTACCGCGAGCGTGAGGAGGGCCTCGCGCAACGGCATACTCCATTCGCGCAACGCTGGCTGCGTTGCGGCGGCAGATCCACTGTCGATCCGGTCAGTCCGCAGCCACTGCAACGCCACCAGTACCAGCACCAGGAGGCCGAGAGTAAGGGCGGTCTGCAGGAGGCTCTGATCGTAGAGGAAAGCCGCCATCGCAAGAAAATTGGCAACCATGACCACGAGGCGGGCATCGCGGACGCTGCCGGTTTCGAGATACTTGAGGACCAGCATCGAAGCGAGCAACGCAGCGCCCGCCTCGCGGCCGAAGAAGGTAGGCTGGGTGACGAAGATCGCGGTGCACGCGCCGAACAGCAGCAGCACGCGCCAGAAGGTCGGCAGCGGGCCCGCGCGGCGCCAGCGTGCGGCGAGCGCGAGCAACGCCAGTGGCGCAATGGCGACCAGCAGCCACACGGGTAACCAACGCGCGCTGAGGCCGAGTGCCGCCAGCATCGCCAATCCCGTGGCCAGCAGGGCGCGGCGCGAAGGCAGCACCGACAGCGTGCTCACAGGAGTGCCAATGCGCGCATGCAGCGATTGCGGAACTCGACGCCGCGGTCGGGACCGAGTGCCTGCGCCGGCAGTTGCATGCGATAGCGTCGTCCCGACGCGGCGGCGTCGACGACCCAGCGCGTCATGCGCGATATGCGTTGCTCAAAGAGCAGGACCGCCGTGTCGTCCCAGCGCAGGTCGAGCGGTCCCGTGTCCGGCTGCGCAGGTTCGCGCACGAGCAGTCGCTCGCTGCGGGCAGAAGCTTTCCACGCCACGCGACGCGGTGGGTCGCCGGGGCGATAGTCGCGCAGCCCTTCCCAATCCTCGCCTTCGGCAATGCGCGCACGCCGGTCCAACTCGGAGCCACGGTCCGGCAGCGGCGCCGCCAATGCTTCGGGTCGCGGCCACACGAGGACCGGTTGCAGCGGCCGCAGCACGCTCCACGCCCGGAACAGGCCGAACGGCGCATCACTTGAGAGCGTGAGCCAGGGCAGCGGCTGCCATCCCCGACGTTCGGTCTCGAGCGGCAGGTGCACCGCGGCCATCGCGACGAGATCGAAGCGCGTGGCCGACTGCTCACCCGATAGCTCCAGCGCGATACGGCGACGCTGTGAATCCGATTCCCAGAAAAGGCGCATGGCGGCAGGCTCGCCGGCGTGCACCGTCTCGACTTCGACGCGCGCAAGCGCCGCTCCGTCGAGTGCCTGCACGGCGCGCAACGGGCTCAACACCATCACCCCACCGAGTGCAAACGTGAGCAGCAACGCTGCGTTGTTGTTGAAGTTGAGCGCGCCAAGCAACATCACGCCAAGCAGTGCGGCGGCATAGAGGCCAAACCGGGTGGGGAGGACATAGATGCGCCGGCGATGGAGACGGATCGGCAACGCCTCGGGTTGGCGGTAACGGGTCAGCGCCGGCAACCTGCGCTCGGCGTAGCGTTGCGCCCGTTCGCGCCATGCGGCGAAGCGAGCTCGCACGCGTGGGCTCAGCGCGAATCCACGGGTACGCTGGCGAGCAGCTGACGCGCCACTTCGTCGCGATCGCTACCTTCGCTGCCCGGGACCAGCCGATGGGCCGCGGTCGCCACGAACACCGCTTGCACGTCTTCCGGAAGCACGTAGTCGCGTTCACCCAGAAACGCCCAGGCCCGCGCTGCATGCAGCAGCGCCAAACCGGCGCGCGGAGAGAGACCGGTGCGCAACTGCGCCCGGCTGCGTGACGCGGCCAGCAGCGCCTGCAGGTAATCGATCAACGCAGGCCGGGCCGTCACGGCATCGACGCGCCGTCGCAGTTCGAGCAAGGCGTGCGGTCCGAGTCGCGGCGTCAGTTCGTCCAGCAGTTCGCGCCGGTCGCGCGTGGTGAGCATTTCGCGCTCGGCCTCCGGTGGTGGATAGCCGAGGCTGATGCGCAGCAGGAAGCGGTCGAGCTGCGAGTCCGGCAACGGGAAGGTGCCGGCGAGATCGAGCGGATTCTGGGTCGCAATCACCACGAACGGGTCGGGCAGGGGATGCAACTCGCCGTCGACGGTGACCTGCCGCTCCGCCATTGCCTCGAGCAGGGCACTCTGCGTCTTTGGCGTGGCGCGATTGATTTCGTCCGCCATCACCAGTTGCGCGAACACCGGCCCGGCGTGGAAACGGAACGCGGCGCGCTCGCGCTCGAACACCGATACGCCGATGATGTCCGACGGCAGCAGATCGCTGGTGAACTGGATTCGCGAGAAGCTCAAGCCCAGCGTCGCCGCCAGTGCATGCGCGAGCGTGGTCTTGCCCATCCCCGGCAAGTCCTCCAGCAGCAGGTGACCGCCCGCCAGGACGCTGGTGAACGCGAGCCGCACCGCATGGCGCTTGCCGAGCACGATCCGATTGACCTGTTCGATCGCCGCATCGAGGGACGCGCGTTCGTTACGCGCGGCCGTTGTAGCCGGGGTATCCATGTGGGACGCGAACGTCGTGCCTGCGCTGCGTGGATGCTCCCGAGTGTAGCCGTTGATGGGTGATTGGCGCGTCGCGTCCGGCATCGGCACGGCCGCCAACGACCGGGTGGCACACGTTTTGCCCGGCTGGGCACACGCTCACTCTTCATCGCATCTGGTGCGGAACGCCCCCTCGCGCACTGGCCGCACGGTCAGAGCGGAGCCGAGCCGGAACTGCTCCGTTTGCGGTTTCTGTCAGGCGAGCACGTCGAATCCCGCAGTGCGGAGCAACGCCACCGTGGCGATCAGCGGCAGCCCTATCAGCGCGGTGGGATCATCGCTGCGCACCCATTCGAACAGGGCGATACCGAGGCTTTCGACCTTGAAGCTGCCGGCGCAATCGAATGGCTCTTCGCGCGCGACGTAATGCTCGACGGCGGTCGCGCTCACCTCGCGCAACCGCACCCGCGTTGCAACGAGCTGAAAGTGTTCGCCGCCCGTGCGGGCATCGAGCACGCACACACCGGTGAGGAAGGCCACCTCTGTACCGCACAATTCGCGCAACTGCTTGACAGCGCCGCGTGCATCTCCGGGTTTGCCGAGTCGGCCACCCAGGCCGGTTTCCGCCAGTTGGTCAGACGCGATGATCAAGGCGTCAGGTCGCTCGGCGACGACCGCCCGGGCCTTGCCGCGAGACAGGCGCTCGACCTGCATCGCCGCGGACTCGCCTGCTTGCGCAGACTCGTCGATCGACGGCGCCAGCTGCTCGAACCGAGGGACTATGCGGCGCAGCAGTTCCGCGCGATAGCGCGAACTCGAGGCCAACACGATGCGACGCGAGTTCATTCCGCTCGGGCGCTGGTGCGCAACGGCTTTTTCAGCGTACTGGCGCTCGCGTAGGCGTCGGTGAGTTCACCGTGGACGAGGTCCAGGCGGGCAAGCTGCACGTCGATCGAGCGCTTGGACGACGCCAGCGCCTCCTGCGCCGAGCGCAGTTCACCGAGGGAGGCCAGGGCCGCGTGATCACGAATCCACAGGCGATGCGCCAGCACCTCGCGCAGCGCGACCTGGAACGCGTCGCGCGCGTCCAGCGAGGCTTTTGCGTTCGCAGCCATTTCGCTCGGCAGGCGGCCCAGCATCTGCTGCAGTTCGCCCATGCGCTCGCGGCAGCGATGCAGGCTGGTTTCAAGGCCATCCGCGCCGTCGACCAGCGCGCGCTGCAGGCTGCGATGGGAGTGCTTTCTCCACCCGACCGCGAGGAAGCCGGCCGCGATCGCGGCAAACACCACAGTCACGAGTGTCCAGAGCTGAAAAGACATGGCCTTGCCCGAATCGCCGATCCACAGTGTGCGCGAAGCGTCGCCTGCGCGAAAGCGGAGCGGAGGCGTTCAGTTGGGCAGCGATGGCGCCCGGTGGAAGAAAAGAAAAAGCCAGAAGCCCGTGCGTCAACACGGAGTCCTGGCCATGCCCTTGACATCAAGGCAACTATTGGTGGAGGCGGCGGGAATCGAACCCGCGTCCGAGAATGCTAGATCCCCAGCTCTACATGCTTAGCGCGCCGTTTGATCTCATCCGACGGAAACACGACGCGCGAAGCGCTCCGGCG
>JBKJSW010000325.1:0-8712 GCA_046595765.1 Ahniellaceae bacterium | reverse complement strand
CATCAATCCGGCGAGCCCGCCCATCTTCTGCATCTGTTCGAGCTGATCGCGCATGTCGTTCATGTCGAACTTCTTGCCCGAAACCACCTTGCGCGCCAGCTTTTCGGCCTTGTCGCGATCGACGGTCTGCTCGACCTGCTCGACCAGCGACAGGACGTCGCCCATGCCGAGGATGCGCTGCGCGGCGCGATCGGGGTGGAACATCTCCAGCGCATCCGGCTTTTCGCCGGCGCCCACGAACTTGATCGGCTTGCCTGTGATGTAGCGGACGCTGAGCGCCGCGCCGCCGCGCGCGTCGCCATCGGTCTTGGTCAGCACCACACCCGTCAGCGGCAGCGCCTGGCTGAAGGCCTTCGCGGTATTCGCGGCATCCTGGCCGGTCATCGAGTCCACGACGAACAGGGTTTCAACGGGGGAGATGGCAGCGTGGATGGCCGCGATCTCCTCCATCATCGCCGCATCGATGGCGAGACGGCCGGCGGTGTCGACGATGAGCACGTCGACAAACTGGCGTCGCGCGGCATCGATGGCAGCCACCGCGATCGCTACAGGAGACTGGGACGCGTCGCTCGGATGGAAGAGCGCGCCGACCTGGGCCGCCAGCGTCTGCAGCTGCTCAATCGCGGCGGGACGATAGACGTCCGCGCTCACGAGCATGACCTTCTTTTTCTTGCGCTCGCGCAGGTAGCGGGCCAGCTTGGCGGCGGTCGTGGTCTTGCCCGCGCCCTGCAGGCCCGCCATCAGGATGATCGCGGGCGCGGGAACGTTGAGATTGAGTTCGCTCGCGGCCGCGCCCATGACCGCCGTCAGTTCGTCGCGCACCACTTTCACCAGCGCCTGGCCCGGCGACAGACTCTTCATCACGTCCTGGCCCACGGCCTTGACCTTGATCCGCTGGATCAATGCGGTCACGACCGGCAATGCGACATCCGCCTCGAGCAGCGCGACACGAACGTCGCGCGTGGCATCCCGGATGTTTTCCTCGGTCAGGCGCGCGCGGCCGCGCAGGCGATCGAGCGTTCCGGAAAGTCGTTGGGTCAGGTTTTCGAACATCGGATCGACGCGGGAAAATGGGGCGCGGAGTATAGCCGAGGCGCTTCGATGTCCCCGGGCGCTGTGCGACACTCGTCGCATGACGATCGTGGTCCTCGCGGGTGTGGCGGCGTATTTGTTCGCGGCGTTCCTGCTGCGCCCGGAAGTGGGCCCCTCCGGCTCTGCGCAGTCACTAGCCGGCGACCTGCCCCGCACCATCCCTTCCGTGGCACGTTCCCGCAACGGCTGGCTCATCGCGTGCGTCGGCATCGCCGCGCACCTCGCGCACCACGTCATGGAGTTGCGTGCCGCGGGTGGCGTCGACCTGCACTTCTTTGCGGCGCTGTCATGGGTGGGCGTTGCCCTAGCCGTCGCGGTCGGGCTCATCGCGTTGCGACGCGAGCTCGGTGTGCTCGGGGTCGTGGTGCTGCCACTGGCAGCCTTGACGCTGGCGCTCGATCACGCCTATGGGCACCCGAGCGCCAGCGCAAGCGTGAGCGACTGGCGTATTGCACTGCACGCCTGGCTCGCGTTGCTGGCCTACGCGACGCTGACGATTGCAGCGCTTATCGCTGCATGCGCCTGGCTGCAGGACCGCGCCTTGCGCACGCATCGCTTCGGCCCGCTGTCGAGGCAGCTGCCGCCCCTGACCCTGATCGAACAGCTGTTGTTCCAGACCATCGCGGCCGGCTTCGTGCTGTTGACGCTGACGATTGTCACCGGCGTGTTGTTCGTCGAGGACATGCTCGCGCAGCACCTGGCGCACAAGACCCTGCTCACGCTCATGTCGTGGCTGACTTTTGGCACGCTGTTGTTCGGACGCTGGCGCTTCGGCTGGCGCGGCAGGCGCGCTGTACGGCTCACCCTGGGGGGGATCGCGTTGCTCGCGCTCGCGTTCTTCGGTAGCAAGTTCGTGCTCGAGCTGGTGCTGCAGCGCGCCTGAGGCGGTACTGGTTTTGCAGTTAGCGCGGAGCCTGTTTCGCTGCCCTGACTCATTCGTGCAATACACGACGATTCAGCCGAGCAAGCTCGGCTCTACGACAGCTCTCACATCCGGGCATTTGTCGCCATGGCCACGACACCGATCTTGCAACTGCAGAAATACGTGAACCTGGTCCGCAAGTTCCCGCGCCGCAAGCGGATCCTGTGCATCGGCGATTCTTGGTTCCAATATCCGCTCCGAAGTTACGGCGACCTGCAGACCGGCGTGTCGAGACGTCTCGCCGGCATCGCGGAATGCCTCGACGACAGCTACCCCGGACGCGGTGCCGACGAGATTCCCGGGATGCTTGGACGTTGGCGCGGTATCGCCGCCGACCTGGCCGATCGGCTCGACCGTCCCTTCGAACTGATCCTGGTTTCGGTCGGCGGCAACGACGTGATCGGACGGGATTTCGCCGCGAACCTGAAGGCAACCCACGAGGCGAGTCCCGCCGGCCCTTGGCCTTGGACGCCAGCGATTCCGCAGGTCGCACGCGATCACATCCGCTTCGACAGCCTTCAGTCCGCATTCGATCGAATCGACGCGTCCTACCGGATGTTGCGAAAACTCCGTGACGATTTCGCGCCGAACGCCACGATCATCGGGCACACCTATGCCGACGTGACGCCGATGAATCGCCCCTACCAGTTCCTCGGAGTGCGCGCCGGACCGTGGCTGTGGCAACCGATGCACGACGTGGGCCTGGTGGATCCGCTGCGGCAGCGGGAGCTTTCACGATGGTTGCTGGCGTCGTTCGCCGGCCTGCTCGGCAGCATCGCAGGGGAACGAACTGGATTCTTCGTGCTTGACACGCGCCTCGCACTCGAACCGACTGGCTTCTGGGACAACGAGATCCACCCGACCCGGCAGGGGTTCGACAATCTGGTGGCGCAGCACTGGATGCCCGCCGTACGACGCGCCCTGAAGCTTCCAACCTGAGTCAGCCGATCGCGTCCAGCGCGTCGGCGAGTCGCTCGACCGCGATGATGCTTCCCTGTCCGACGCTCTTGCGGGGGGCGTTCGCCTTCGGCACGAGAATGCGCTTGAAGCCGTGATGAAGCGCCTCGCGGATGCGTTCTTCGCCATTGGCGACGGGCCGGATCTCGCCGGACAAGCCGACCTCGCCGAACATCGCGGTATGCGCTGCCAGGGGACGGTCGCGCAAGGACGACACCACGGCGAGCAGTACGGGAAGATCCGCAGCAGTTTCCTGGACACGAATTCCGCCGACCACGTTCACGAACACGTCCTGGTCGTGAACGGCGATGCCACCGTGACGGTGCAGCACGGCGAGCAGCATCGCCATCCTGCTGCCATCGACGCCGACCGCGACGCGTCGTGGATTCGAGAGCGGCGATGCGTCAACGAGCGCCTGCACCTCGACGAGCAACGGTCGTGTGCCTTCGCGGGTGACCATGATCGCGCTGCCGGCCGCGGCCTCGTCACGGCCGCTCAGGAAGATCGCGGAAGGATTCGGCACTTCCTTGAGTCCCTTTTCGCCCATGGCGAACACGCCGAGTTCGTTGACCGCACCGAAGCGGTTCTTGAACGCACGCAGGATGCGGAAGCGACTGCCGGCCTCGCCTTCGAAATAGAGCACCGCATCGACCATGTGCTCGAGCACGCGCGGTCCGGCGATGCCGCCTTCCTTGGTCACGTGTCCAATCAGGAAGACCGATGTACCGGACTCCTTGGCGAATCGCGTGAGGCGTGCGGCGGATTCGCGGACCTGGGTCACCGACCCAGGGGACGACTCCGCAGCGTCCGTCCACATGGTCTGGATCGAGTCGATCACGAGCAGGTCTGGCTTGCGGTCGACCGCGATCGCGAGGATTCGCTCGAGCGCCGTTTCCGCGAGCGCGTCAACCGCCGCGAGGTCGAGTCCAAGGCGCGTGCCACGATTCGCGACCTGGGCAAGGCTCTCCTCACCGGTGACGTACAGGCCGCGCAGTGACCCCTTCAGGCCGGCAAGTGCCTGCAGCAGCAGGGTCGACTTGCCGATACCCGGATCGCCGCCCACCAGGACGATGGAGCCGCGCACGAGGCCACCCCCCAGCACTCGATCGAGTTCGCCAATGCCGAGCGAGTCGCGCGTCTGGGTATCGCCTGGAACGTTGGCCAGCGAGGTGACTTCCGCGTGGGCCGTCGACTGCGAAAACCCCGCACCGCGCGCTCGCGAGGAGGCAGCCGCGCCGCTCCGTTCGGCGGCGACACGGAATTCCGCGAGGCTGTTCCACACGCCGCATTCGCCGCACTGGCCCTGCCATTTGGGCGATTCGGCGCCGCACTCGCGGCAGACGTAGGCAACTTTGGGCTTGGCCATCAGCTGTCGTCTGCGACGAAATCCACGCGCCGCGTCATCCCGCAGACGAGCTCGTAGCCTATGGTGGAGGCAGCGGCGGCTATTTCCTCGACCGGCAAGCCACGCCCCCACAGCACGACCTCCTCGCCTACCTCGACTTCGGGGATGTCCGTCAGGTCGATCGTCATCAGGTCCATCGACACGCGCCCCACGATCGGTGCGCGATCCCCACGCACCAGCACCGATGTCCCGGGTGCGACGGATCGCGGGTAGCCATCGGCGTATCCCACCGCCAGCACGCCGATCCGCGCGGGGCGTTCGGTCCGCCATGCATGGCCGTAGCCGACGCCCTCGCCCTTGCCGACATCATTGATCGCGATGATGCGAGCGGCGAGCGTCATCGTCGGCGCGAATCCGTAATCCGCACCCGTCGTACCGGCGATCACGGAGATGCCGTAAAGCAGCCCTCCCGCCCGCACCCAGTCGGCATGGCTATCAGGCAATCCGAGGATCGCCGCCGAGTTCGCCAGCGACATCGGAAACTCGCCCGCGTGACGGGGCTGCACGATGGCGCAAGCCTCCTCGAATCGAAACAACTGCGCGGTACTCAGTGGATCACCGGCGACATCCGAGTTTGCGAAGTGCGACATCAGCTGGATCTGGCCGATGCCAGACAATTCCAGTACCTGCGCGACGGTCTGTAGCGAATGTTCGGACGGGAAACCAAGGCGATGCATGCCGGTGTCGAACTTGAGCCAAACGTGCATCGGTGTGAAAAACCCGACACCCGGCCACTCGGTCTGGAGCAGCGCCATTTGTGAGGGGTGGTGAATGACGGGCTCGAGGACGAGTTCAGCCATGCGCGCCAGGTCACCGGGCTCGTCGATGCCGGACAAAACGACGATCCGGTGCGTCAGGCCGAGGCCGCGGATGCGCTCGCCATCGGCGATCGACGCCACGCCAAATGCATCGGCGTCGCGCAGCGCGAGCACGGCGCGCTCGAGGCCGTGTCCGTACCCGTCCGCCTTGACCACCGCCATCACCCGGCTGCGCGGCGCCAGCTGCCGTATGCGCGCGAGGTTGCCGCGTAGAGCGCCGAGATGAATGGTCGCGCGGACGCGACGACTCACTCGAAGCGACCCTCGTAGTTGTCGCTGCCGAGGTTCTCGAACTTGGTGTACTCGCCGAAGAAGCGCAGCTTGACCTGGCCGGTCGGTCCGTTGCGCTGCTTGCCGATCAGGATTTCGGCGATGCCTTTCAACGGCGAATCCTGGTTGTAGTACTCGTCGCGGTAGATGAACATGATGACGTCCGCGTCCTGCTCGATCGACCCGGATTCGCGCAGGTCGCTCATCACCGGCTTCTTGTCGGTGCGCTGTTCCACCGAGCGGTTGAGCTGCGACAACGCGATGACCGGTACCCCGAGTTCGCGCGCCAGCGCCTTGAGCGAACGCGAGATTTCGGAAATCTCCGTAGCCCGGTTCTCCTTGTTGCCCGGCACCACCATCAACTGCATGTAATCGATCACGATGAGGCCGAGATCGTGTTCGCGCTTGAGCCTGCGCGCACGCGACCGGAGGTCCATCGGCGACAGCGACGGTGTGTCGTCGATGAAGATCTTGGCGTCGGCGAGCATGGTGATGGCGGTGTTGATGCGCGGCCAGTCGGCGTCTTCAAGATCCCCGGTGCGCAAGTGCTGCTGGTTGATCCGTCCGAGCGAAGAAATGAGGCGCATCGCGAGCTGCGACGCCGACATTTCCATCGAAAACACGGCCACTGCGCGCTTGCTCTTGATCGCCGCCGACTCGGCAATGTTCAGCGCCAATGCGGTGTTGTGCACGCAGATGTCGTTGGCGATGAAGTTGTGCGTGTCCGGAATCGTGAGGTCGTAGACCTGGCGCTCGCCCCGCGGCGCAATCGACTCGATGCGATCCCACAGCACATCGCTGCCGGCAATGTCGGCAAGCTCACGGTCGCCGAGCGCCATCGCATAGCGCGCAAGGTGTCCCCGCGACAGTCCGCGCCGATGCGGATGCGGATTCGAATCGTTGAGCCCGGCACGACGCGCGAGATCAGCCCACGACATCGAGCCCTTTGCGGCGTCGATGCGCTTCCAGATGCCGATCGGAACCAAGTCCACGTTGGTCTGGCGTCGCCGACCTGCGATTGCTGTGGCCACGGCGTCGACCGACGCCTGCTTGCCGTGGATTCCAATCTCTTTGATGAAGGTTTCGATCGAAACTGCGTCGGTGATATCGAGTTGCCATGAGCTTCGTCGGGATTCGCGGTATCGCACCCAGCGGTGTCGAAGCTTGGCCACGACCCCGAACCTGAGCAGCAGATGCTGTACCTGTCGCGCGAGGCGCTCGCTCACGCTGGCATAGCCGAGATGCGACTGACCGGATGCGAGCAGCGTCGCCCATCCATCGGTCGCGAACAGACGATTGAGAAACAAGGCCACGAGGTTGCGCTCGAGACGGAATACCGCTGCGGGCACATGCTTGGTGTGCGCCGAGTGGCCGGCGAGGCCGTGAGACTCAAGCCAAACTGTCAGAGGGTTCTGGACATTCCGACGTGCCGCGTCGATCCCACCCGGTGCAACCTCCAGGGGTTCGACGGCGAGAAACTGGCACAGCCGCGCGAAAGTTGCGGGTGCGGGAGCCGTCTTGCCCTGACGCCAGTGCGTGACGGAAGCACCGCTGACTCCAACCGCAGATGCGAGGTGGTGCGACGTCGTAGAACTCGCCTCAAGCGCCTCTCCAAGTCGATCGGCAAACGCCTGACGCGATACCGCAACGGAAATCCGGTCCCGTGAGATCCGCCAGCCCGCTGCCATGTCGGGACGAGATTCGCTGGAACGCAAAGTCACCCCGCCGAATTCGCGCACTGCGGCAGCAAAATCGTCTGCTATTTCAACGTTGTTGTTGGTGAATTTCGGTGTCGATCCGGTGAGACCGCCATCGCCGATAAGGTAAGCGAGCAACTTGACCTCGCATTCGCGCATTGTCTCGATGCCAAACGTCGGCAGGCGTCGCGGCACGGCGACGAAGTCGCCCACGCCGAGCTCGTCAAGGCGCTTCCAGCCTTCGAGCGTCAAAAACGGATGCGGCAAAGTGCTCTGGACTCGACGACCGAGGCGCGTCGTCACCTCGAACACAGGCTTGATGCCATCGTCGATGTAGTTGGAGGGTGACGCGCTGCCCAGTCGGAAGTCGTCGCGCAGGGTGTTTACGATGCCTTCGCGGCGCGCGCACAAGCTGCCGATCGTCTCGACCGATCCGTCGTCGAGCACTATCTCGGCATCAAAGCTTAGGCACTTTCCCATCGATGGCCTTGCGGCCAGGATGATGAGATCGCCGGGCTGGAGCCCCGCCGTCATGTGGTCGATGTCGGTGAAGCCGGTGGAAATGCCGGTCACCGCGCCCTTGTGCTCGAAGCGCTGCTGCAGGAGCCCGAATGCGTCGACGGTTGCCTGCCGGACCGAAACGAAACCCTGCCGGCCCCGGGCGCCGGTTTCGGCGATGCGGAATACCTGCTGCTCCGCGTGTTCGATCAGTTCGCGCGAGTCACGCCCCTCGGGATTGAAGGCGTGACCGGCGATGTCGTGGCCGGCGTCGATGAGCTGTCGCAGCACCGACTTCTCGCGCACGATGTCGGCGTAGGCGACGACATTGGCGGCGCTGGGCGTCGACGCGGCGATCTCCAGCACGTAGCGCGTGCCGCCGACCTGCTCCACCAGATGGTTGGACTCGAACCACTCGCCCAGGGTGACCGCATCGCGGGGCTGGCCCTTCGCGGCGAGCTCGCCGATTGCACGGAAGATCAGCTGGTGGTCGCGGCGGAAGAAGTCCGATTCGACCAGCCGATCGGCGACGCTGTCCCAGGCGTTCGGCGACAGCATGAGGCCGCCCAGCACGGCCTGCTCCGCCTCAAGCGAAAACGGTGGGGTGCGCAGCGAATCGATCCGGCGGGCGGCGACGATATTTTCGGGTTGCGCGGACATGGCGGATGCTGGCGAGCGGCTGGCGATCATAGTCGTGCGAAGGCGTTGAGCGTTGCGCGTAAACCTGTTGATAACGTGTGCGCATCGCACCGCCTGCGACACAGCGCGATTCACAGAGTTCAGACGAACAACCCTGGGCAGCGGAGCAAGCGTTACTCCCAGCCACGACCAACCCCTCAGGAACTGCAGGAGCAGGCCATGCCCGCGACCACATTTGCACCGAGGTTGAGGGAGTGGGCCACTCCTACAAGAGCCGGCGAACCTGGAGTGGGTGGCGCGACAGCGAAGACTGCCTAAAAACTCCACTTCAGCAATGCGAAATGCGAAAACTTTTTTTCGCATTGGTTCGCACAGGGATGAGCGAACGCCCACGCGCGCAGAGAGCGGGGCGGC
>JBKJSW010000124.1:0-10021 GCA_046595765.1 Ahniellaceae bacterium | reverse complement strand
CTGAGCTTCCATCTCGCGCGCCTCGAGCCCTCCGCACAGCTGGATGATGCGGTCGGCCAGCGTCGACTTGCCGTGGTCGACGTGCGCGATGATGGAAAAATTGCGGATGAATTGCATCGGGTTCGCAGTGGGGTGGCGCAAAGGCCGGGAACGGCCGCGCAAAGCCGGGCAGTATTGCAGATCGCCTTGATCCCCGCAGAAACAAGGGAGCGAACCTGGCCGCTCCCTCGTCAGCAGCACCGACGGCTAGCTCGCCGGTGCCTCGCGGCGCAGCGCCACGAACCGGCGCACTTCTCCGCGCGCGATCAGGAGCATGACCGGCCGCTCGACTGGCGCACTGCGCGCGGCGGCGTTGAACGCGGCCAGCGAATCGGTGCGGCTACCGGCCACCATGAGCACCACGTCGCCGGCATTGATGCCTGCTGTGCGCGCTTCTTCGCCCTCGACCTTGCCAACCACCAGGCCTTCGTTGCCGATACCGAGACGCTTGCGCGTGGCGCTGTCCGGGTCGGCCACGGTCAACCCGAGGGCATTCGCCTGCGCGTCGCTGGCCGCAGCGGGCTCCTCCTCGCGGGTCGGCTCGCCGCCCGCCAGAGTGGTGTCGTCCTGCAGTTCATCGACCGTGATCGGCAGCTTGAGCGTCTTCCCGTCGCGCACCAGCCCGAGTTCCACGCGCGTACCGGGCTTCTGCGCGCCGACGATTGGCGGCAACTGCTGCCAGTCGATCACCGCCTCGCCGTTGAACTCGACGATGACATCGCCTTCGCGGACGCCCGCCTTGGCCGCTGCGGAGCCCGGCACCACGCGCTGCACCAGCGCGCCGGACGCCGATGGCAGGCGCAAGGCCTCCGCCAGCGCACCGTCCACGTCCTGGATATTGACTCCGATCGAGCCGCGTCGCACCCGACCGCCGGCGCGCAACTGGTCGGCGACACTGCGCGCCGTCTCGATCGGAATCGCGAACGACACGCCCATGTAGCCACCGGTGTTGGAAAAAATCTGCGAATTGATTCCGACGACTTCGCCGCGGATGTTGAGTAGCGGGCCGCCCGAATTGCCCTGGTTGACCGCGACATCGGTCTGGATGAAGGGCACGTAGCGTTGGCGTGCGTCGGCGCTGCGGCCGACCGCGCTCACGATGCCCGCGGTGACGGTGTAGTCGAGGCCGAACGGCGATCCGATGGCGACGACCCATTGCCCCGGCTTCAGCAGCTTCGAGTCGCCGAGGGGCAACGTCGGCAAGTCGCGGCCTTCGACCTTGAGCAGCGCGACGTCGGTCTGCGGATCTCGGCCGACGACGCGGGCCTTGAATTCGCGCCGATCGCGCAAGCGCACCGTGATCGTGTCGGCGCCCTCGACGACGTGGTTGTTGGTCAACACATAACCGTCGGCCGAGATGATGAAGCCCGAGCCCACGCCGGTGGCGGGACCGCGCGGCTGGGGCATCGGATTGTTGGGCCCGAAGAAACGCCGGAAGATTTCCGGCACTTCCTGCGCCTGTGCGTTCGGCTCTGCCGCATCGGCACCGCGGCGCGTGGATACTTTCACCACGGCCGGCGCGCTCCGCTCGACCAGTCCGGTGAAATCCGGCAGTGCCTGCGCCGCCGCATCGATAGAACAGAGGGCGAGCAGCAGGACCGCCCAGATTGATTGCCTGATTGCAGGGAACGTCACAACCGCACCTCCTCGTGAGATGGAATGGAACACTGAAGTCGACTTGCACGCAACACCAGGCGTTCGCCGGTCAGTCAAGGACCAGGGAGGCGGCGATCGTCTGCAAGGTGTTGGCCGGAACGTCACCCAGCAACAGCGCGTTGTGCGCTTCGCCACGACGTTCCAGCACGTGGATCGCGCCTCGCCGCAACACGCCCGGCACCGGTGCGGCCAGTTCGCTGGGCGGTTCGATGTAGAGCGAAATACTGGCAAGACCATCCGAATACAGGTAGTGCCGCGATTGCGGTCGCGGACCGGCCCCGGCGCCGATCAACTTGAAGCCCATGGGCAATTCGATTGCGGGGATGTCTTTCGGCGCGAGAGCAAACGCCGGCAAGCCGCCCGGCGGCGCCAGCCCGTGCATCGCAGGCGCCGTCGCGCGGGAATGCGCCAGGCCGAGCCGCAGCCGGGTGAACATCATCTGCTCGAGTGGTCGACCGTCCGGACGCAGGCGGCTCGAACCGAGCAACATTCCCGACTCCTGTGCGATCCACACCCGAAAGCCGAAACGGGATTCATCGCGCGGCGTCGCCTCGACGATATCCGCATCGAATCCGGCGACGCGGTCGTCACCGGCAATGCGCAATTCGTAAATCGATTCCGGCACGCCCTGCAACGCGGTGGCGGCAGCCGTGAGGTACTGCATGGAATCGCGTTCGATCGTGGTGACGCTGCCGTCCGGCAAGGTGCATTGGCTGGCGCCGGGAGCAGACTCGAACGCTCGGGGCGCACCGGTCAGCGCCGTGACACTGGCGGTGGGCATTCCGTTTGCGTACGTGCGCACGACGTGCAGGGTTTCAATGCGGCCGTCGTGCAGATACACCAGCACGCCGTCGTATTCGCGCGTGGCGAGCGTCTCGCCCATCCTCGTCAGCAATGCGCGCGGATCCTCGCTGGCGCTGGCGATCCCGCTCGCAAGCAGCAGGAGCAACGCGGTGCGTTGCATCATCGAGCGTCGTTCTCCGCGATCGCGGGCGCATGCGGCACGACCGACGTCGGTGGCACCTGCGCAGGGGTGGCCATGAAGTACACATACGGAACGAACCCGCTCGGGCCGATCTGTCCCGCGACCTGTCCGTGCTGCATGAGGTAACCCTGCACGCGCGGATCCCAGAGCCCGCTGCCGTCGTTGCCGATGCTCTCGCCACCCGCCGCGGGCAGCGTTTGCACGGGTGCGTGCAGTTCGCCGGCAGGAACGCTGATCTCCTGTGCCAGCGTGGGCGCGGCCGGAGGTACGAGCGTGTCCTCCACGCCGGGGCCGCGCGTGGCGAAAAGCGCCATCGCGGCGACTCCGGCAGCGATTGCACCACCACCCGCCCAGCGCAGCCAGGGTGCGCGCTCCCGCGATACGGGACGCGCGGCGGACAAGGCGATGTCCGCGTCCTCGGCCATGAGGCGCGATCGCACTTTTTCACTGAAATCGGCGTCGACCGGCAGGAACTCTTCGCGCCGGAGTGACGCGCCCACCAGCTGGTAGCGCGACCATGCACGTGCCAGCGCGGGGTCGTCGCCTACACTCTTGAGCAGAAAACGCAACGCGTCGCGCGCCATCTCACCATCGACGAGCGCGGACAGCTGTTCGCGTGCGGATTGCTCCATATCGGGATCGTTCATCTCAGACACCTTCGTCGTCGTGCAGTAGTGGACGCAGTTGCTCGTCGATGGCTTCACGGGCGCGGAAAATCCGCGAACGCACGGTACCGATCGGGCAATCCATCGCCTGCGCGATCTCCTCGTAACTCAGACCGTCGATCTCGCGCAGGGTGATCGCGGTCCTCAATTCCTCTGGCAGGGCTTCGACCGTCGCCAACACGGTTCGTTCGATTTCCTGCCGCATCAGCTCACGTTCCGGCGTGGCGGTATCCTTCATCTGGAACCCGACATCGAAATGTTCCGCATCCTCCACCTGCACGTCGTCGCTGGGGGGGCGCCGCTTCTGTGCCACGAGGTGGTTCTTGGCCGTATTGACCGCGATCTTGTAGAGCCACGTGTAGAACTGGCTGTCGCCGCGAAAGTTTCCGATCGCGCGATACGCGCGTATGAAGGATTCCTGCGCAACGTCCTGGCATTCGCTCCAGTCCTTGACGAAACGGGAGATGACCGCGGTGATTCGGCTCTGATAGCGGCGCACGAGCAGGTCGAAGGCACGTAAATCGCCCGCCTGCACGCGTTCCACCAGCAGCTGGTCGGCTTCTGGTTCGCCCATCGGGCATCAACTCCGTTGCGCTCAATGGGTCAAGCTTACGGGTAGACAGGCGGATTCCCGAAAAGTTCACAACTCGTTAAGGACGCCGCGCATTGACCGCGGCGGCTGCGACTGCCGATGATGCAGTGGTTCCCACGCCCCGGAGTGCGCCATGTTCCCAGGACTCAAACCGCGCCACTGGCGTCCGGAAAAGCGAGCTGACGGTGTGCTCATGTTGTGGTTCGATCGCGCGGAGTCTTCCGTAAACACGATGAGCGGCGAAGTGCTGCGCGAGCTTGACCTGCTGCTGGAGCGGATCGCGCTGGAACCCCCGAAGGCCATGGTGATCGCGTCGGCCAAGCCGGCGGGGTTCATCGTCGGCGCCGACCTGCACGAGTTCGAAACGATCGCGCGGGAAGGGCGCGTCCTCGACGCCATCGAGCGTGGCCAGCGCATCCTTGATCGCCTGGCGCGCCTGCCCCTGCGGACGGTCGCAGCGATCCACGGGCACTGCATGGGCGGCGGCACCGAACTGGCGCTCGCCTGCCGTTTCCGGGTCGCATCCAGCGATCCGAAAACCCGCATCGGACTGCCCGAGGTCAAGCTCGGCATCATCCCGGGATGGGGTGGTTCGGTCCGCCTGCCGCGATTGATCGGAGCGCCGCAGGCCCTCGAACTCATGCTGACGGGGCGCACGCTGGGCGCCACTGCCGCACGCCAGGCCGGTCTGGTCGACGCGCTCGCCGAGCCAGCAGCGCTCATCGAACGCGCCGTTGCCCTCGCCCTGCGCGGCACCTCACGCCCGCTCGGCTTGCGGCTGCGCGCCTGGGCCACCAATACCTGGATGGCCCGCCAGTTCATCGCGCCAATGGTCCTCAAGCAGACCGCGCGCAAGGCGCGCAAGGCCCACTATCCGGCGCCGTTCGCGCTCATCGAGACCTGGCGCCGCGCGAGCGGCGACATGCGCGCCTTGCTCAAGTCCGAAGCGCGTACGGTCGCCCGCCTCGCAGAGACGCCCACGGCACGGAACCTCGTGCGCGTGTACTTCCTGATGGAAGCGATGAAGAGCCTCGGCGGCAAAGGCGAGCACGGGATCAGCCGCGTGCACGTGATCGGCGCTGGCGTCATGGGCGCGGACATCGCCGCCACCGTGGCGTTATCGGGTTTCGAAGTCAGCCTGCAGGACCGCGATCTCGCGACTGTCGAGCAGGCATTGGCGCGAGTCGCGCCACAATTCGACAAGCGCCTCAAGACACCGGAGCGGATTGCGGCCGGCAAGGCGCGCCTGTTGGCCGATGTGGAAGGCCACCGATTGCCCGAAGCGCAACTGGCGATCGAGGCGATCTTCGAAAACCTCGAGGCCAAGCGCGCGCTCTATGCAGTCACCGAGCCTGCGCTGCCGTTGGAATCCATCCTGTCCAGCAACACATCGTCCATCCCCATCGACGAACTCGCAGCGGAGCTTGCGCGTCCTGCGCAATTCGTCGGCCTGCACTTCTTCAATCCGGTCGCCCAGATGCCGCTGGTGGAAATCGTGCGGCATGGCCGGCTCGCACCTGAAACCGAGCGCCGGGTCGCAGGCTTCGTGCGCGCCCTCGACAAGCTGCCACTGCCCGTCGCGGGCACGCCGGGATTCCTGGTCAACCGGATACTCATGCCCTACCTGCTCGAGGCGATCCGAGCCCACGCCGAAGGCATTCCCGGACCCGTCATCGACAAGGCGGCGAAGGACTTCGGCATGCCGATGGGACCGATCGAGCTGGCGGATGTGGTCGGCCTCGACGTGGCCGCGAGCGTAGGTCGCATCCTCGCGCCCTTCCTGGGACTGGAATTGCCGCCGGGAATCGATGCGAAGCTTGCCGCCGGCAAGCGCGGCAAGAAGGATGGCGAGGGCCTTTACGTCTGGAGCGAGGGTCGCGCTGTCAAACCCGAAGTACCCGCCGACTATGCGGTGCCTGCCGACCTCGAGGATCGCCTGCTCCTGCCACTGGTGAACGAGGCCGTCGCCTGCCTCGCCGATGGCGTCGTCGACTCCGAAGACCTGCTTGATGCTGGCGTCATTTTCGGGACTGGCTTCGCGCCGTTTCGCGGTGGGCCGCTGCGTTACATCCGCGAGGTGGGTGCAGAGGGCGTGCTGGCGAGGCTGGCCGCCCTGCAGGCGCGACATGGCTCGCGCTTCGCGCCGCGTCGCGGATGGGACCGTTTCCTGTCGAACTCCACGGCGGTTTCAGCGACAACGAGTGCCCCGGCCTGAACATGCATGCAGACCCCTGCCTTTGGTCATGCGCATTGCGGTGGGAGCGCAGGTTACCCTGCGGCGACTTTTTGACGGAGAGACCCGATGAAGACCCCCTTGTCGCTGGCCCTGGCCGCGGCGCTCGCGACGGCGGCGTCTGCTTCCCCCGTCATGACTGATTCCCCGGCCGCCACCCCGTCGGAGAAACCTCCTGCCGCGGACGCAACGGCGCCCGTGCCAGCGGCCGACAATCCCTTCTTCGCCGCGAGCACCCTGCAGTACGAATACCCGCGCTTCGACGCGATCCGGGACGAACACTTCATGCCCGCTTTCGAACGCGGCATGAAGGAGCAGCGCACCGAGATCGAGGCGATCACGCAGCGCAAGGATATGCCTTCCTTCGACAACACGATCGTCGCGATGGAGAACAGCGGCGACGTCCTGGGGCGCGCGAGCTCGGTGTTCTTCAATCTCGTCGGCGCGGACACCAATCCGGTGCGCGAAAAGATCCAGGCCGAGGTGGCGCCGCTGCTGTCGGCGCATCGCGATGCGATCTTCCTCGATGGAAACCTTTTCAAACGCGTCGAAAGCCTCTACGCGCGTCGCGACGAACTTGGGCTCGACGCGGAATCGACGCACCTCCTCGAGCGTTACCACACTGACTTCGTGCGGGCCGGAGCGCGTCTCGACGACGCCGACAAGGCGCGCCTGCGCGCGCTCAATTCCGAACTGGCGAAACTCAATACCCAATTCGGCCAGAACGTGCTGAAGGAAGTGAATGCCGCGGCGGTGGTGGTGGAAGACCGCAAGCAGCTGGATGGGCTGGACGACAATGAAATCGCCGCCGCGGCCGAAGCGGCCAAGGCGCGCAAACTCCAGGGCAAGTACGTCATCGCACTGCAAAACACGTCCGGCCAGCCGCCGATTGGCTCGCTGACCAACCGCGCCCTGCGCGAGCGCATCTTCAAGGCCTCGTTGGCGCGCGGCTCCGCTGGCGAGTTTGACAATCGCGGCATCGTGGCCCGCACCGCCAAGCTCCGCGCCGAGCGCGCGCAGTTGCTGGGCTATGCCAATCACGCAACGTATGCCCTCGAAGACCAGACCGCGAAGTCGCCGGCTGCGGTCAACACGCTGTTGGCCCAGCTTGCTCCCGCCGCTGTCGGCAACGCGCGTCGCGAGGCCGCTGACCTGCAGAAGATCATCGATGCAGAAGCAGCGAAGACCGGCACCGAACCTTTCGCCGTCGCCGGGTGGGACTGGGACTTCTATGCGGAGAAGCTGCGCAAGGAGCGCTACGACTTCGATGCGACCGAGCTCCGGCCATATCTCGAGGCAGATCGCGTGCTGCGCGATGGCGTGTTTTACGCCGCCGAAAAACTCTACGGACTGACGTTCAAGGAGCGCAAGGACCTGCCGGTCTACCACCCTGACGTGCGCGTATTCGAAGTGTTCGACAACGGCAAGCCGTTCGCCCTGTTCCTCGCCGATTTCTACGCGCGCGAATCCAAGCGTGGCGGCGCCTGGATGAATGCCTACGTGTCGCAGAGCGAACTCGAAGGGACACGGCCGGTCGTCGCCAACCACCTCAACATCCCGAAGCCGCCGGCCGGTCAACCGACGCTACTGACGTTCGACGAGGTCACCACCATGTTCCACGAGTTCGGACATGCCCTGCACGGGATGTTCTCGGATGTGCGCTACCCGCGCTTCTCCGGCACTTCCGTGCCACGCGATTTCGTCGAGTATCCGTCGCAGGTCAACGAGATGTGGGCGACGTGGCCGTCGGTACTCGCCAACTACGCCAAGCACCATGAAACGGGCGCCGCGATGCCACAGGCGCTGCTCGACAAGGTGCTGGCGAGCGAGCAGTTCAACCAGGGCTTCGCTACCACGGAATACCTCGCGGCCACGCTGCTCGACCAGAGCTGGCACCAGATCGCGGCGACCGCTGTTCCGGATGCCAGCGGCGTGCTCGCCTTCGAGGCGCGGTCGCTGACCGACGCCGGCGTGAATTTCCCGCCGGTGCCGCCGCGTTATCGCACCACCTACTTCTCGCATGTCTTCGCGGGTGGTTACTCCGCAGGTTATTACTCCTACATCTGGAGTGAAGTGCTCGACGCAGACAGCGTCGAATGGTTCAAGCAGAACGGCGGCCTTACCCGCGACAACGGCGATCATTTCCGCAAGACATTGCTCTCGCGCGGCGGCAGCAGCGATGCGATGGGGCTGTTCCGGGATTTCGCCGGGCGCGAACCGCAGATCGCCCCATTGCTGAAGCGGCGCGGTCTCACGGAGTCACTGGAAGCTACGGCTCCCGCCACCGACGACGCGCCGGTTCCAGTGGCGTCGCCCGATACGGCGTCAACGGACTCGTGATCGCGGTCGACTCCGGCACGATATCCTGAGCGCCGAGTCGGTCTGCGACCCGCGCTGCGGGTCGTCCCGGACTTGATGCGCGTCAGGCAGACCAGGTACCTACCGCGGCCTGCCGCGACGTGAGCCATCCAGGCATCCGGGGGCGCCGCGTGTGATCGAACCGACCAGCCCACTTCCGGCCGTCGCGACCCTGCTCCTCGCGCTGGCAACGGCGGGGTTGCTGGTGCGGGGCTTCGGCGTGGGTCCGGCATCCGGCCGTTACGCCACCATCGACGGACTGCGTGGTTTTCTGGCGTTGGGCGTGTTCCTCTGTCACGGGTGCATCTGGTACTTCCACGCGCGCACCGGGCGCTGGGAATTGCCGCCGTCAAACCTTTACACGCACTTCGGCCAGAGCGGCGTCGCACTCTTTTTCATGATCAGCGGTTTCCTGTTCTTCTCGAAACTGATCGACGGCAGGGTGCGACCGATCGACTGGGGCCGCTTGTTCGTTGCTCGCTTCCTGCGCCTCGCGCCGCTTTACCTGCTGATGGTATTGCTGCTGGTGGTGCTGGTGCTGGCGATGTCCAGCGGATTGCGGCAGCCGCTTTCCGCGTTCTCGCGCGACGTCATGCGCTGGGTCGGCTTCACCGCACTCGGGGCACCGGATCTCAACGGCATCGACAACACGTGGCGGATGGTGGCGGGCGTCACCTGGTCGCTGCCGTACGAATGGTTCTTCTATCTCTCGCTGCCGCTGCTGGCCTTGACGGTGCGGGTGCTACCGCCCTTCCCCTACGTGGTCCTTGGAATCGTCACCGTCTTCGCACTGGTCGCATGGGGACCGCAACTGCACCACCTCGCGTCGTTCCTGGGCGGCATCGCTGCAGCCGTGCTGGTGCGATCGGTTCGTTTTCGACAGTTCGCCGGCACCACGGTCGCGTCCATCCTTTGCCTCTGTGCGCTAACGCTCGCGGTGTGGCTGTTTCCCACGGCCTACGACGCCGGCGCGCTGACGCTCGTGTCCATTGCCTTTGTACTGGTCGCGTGCGGCAACAGTCTGTTCGGCCTGCTGACGAGTCCCGCATCGCGTCTGCTCGGCGAAATGGCGTACGGCATCTACCTCCTCCACGGCCTGATGCTTTTCGTGATCTTCGGCGCTCTCGCCGAGGCGACTCGCCCGGCAGCGATGTCGCCGTCCATGCACTGGCTTTGGATCCTGGGGATGACGCCGATCCTGCTGCTCCTGTGCTACCTGGTGTTCCGCCTCGTGGAACGACCCTTCATGCGTCGCGCGCCCGCCGTTACAGAATGGTTGCGTACGCGTATCGGCCGCGCGCGCTCCCGCGCCGCAGATACGATCAACGTGCCGCGAGCCTGACCATGATCGAAAGCAACAAGTCCCTGGGACGCAACCTGCTCGACCTGCTGCACTGCTACGCGCTGCCGCTGCTCGCGTTCGTGCTGCCGTGGCGATGGGCTTTCGCGTGCTACCGCGCCATGGCGCACCTGCCCCTGTTTTCGATCCGCGT
>JBKJSW010000083.1:0-5277 GCA_046595765.1 Ahniellaceae bacterium | reverse complement strand
CACGCGCAACCCGCCGCGCGCGATCGACGCGAATGGCATCTTCGAGTACCTGCAGGCGCAAATGCCGGACTTCCAGTTCACCGTCACCGACCACGGCGCTGGCGCGGTCTCGATGCTCGCGGTGCGCGGCGCGCCCACCACGCTGTGCAACGTGCATCTCGACACCGTGCCGTCGTCGCCGGCCTGGAGTGCCGAGCCACTGCGCCTGCGCATCGCTGGCGAGCGCGCAATCGGCCTCGGCGCCTGCGACATCAAGGGTGCGGCCGCCTGCATGCTCGCCGCGGCGCAATCCACGCGTGGCGATGCCGCGATTCTTTTCAGCACTGACGAGGAGGCCAACGACGCGCGCTGCATCGCCGCGTTTATCGCAGGTGGGCACGGCTTCGATGCAGTGCTCGTGGCCGAGCCGACGCGTTGCGAAGCGGTACTCGCGCATCGCGGCATCAGCTCGGTCGAGCTCGAGTTCCGTGGCACGGCGGGCCATGCTTCCGATGCGCATGCGCTCGACGCCAGCGCGCTGCACCAGGCCGTGCGCTGGTCGGCGCGCGCGCTGGATCACGTCGAGGCACAGGCCCACGCGCGCTTCGGCGGCCTGACCGGGCTGCGCTTCAACATCGGTCGCATCGAAGGCGGCATCAAGGCGAACATGATCGCGCCGCGGGCGCAGGTCCGCTTCGGTTTCCGGCCGCTGCCCTCGCAGTCGATGGACGCAGCGCACGCGCGCTGGCGTTCTTTCGCATCGGGGGATGCGCTGGAGAGTTATCGCGAGACCTTCCGTGGTCCGGCGTTGCCGTCCGGCGACGGCGCCGACGCGGAGGACGCGCGGCTGCGCGCACGCGACCTCGCCGACGCCCACGGCCTGCCTATCGGCAACGCCGTCGATTTCTGGACGGAGGCCGCGCTGTTCTCGGCTGCGGGCATGACCGCGCTGGTATTTGGGCCTGGCGACATTGCGCAGGCGCACTCGGCGGACGAATGGGTCGCGCTGGAACAGCTGGTCGCGGCGACCGGGCACTACGTGCGCCTGTTCGGAGCGACATCATGAGCCAGGAGCTGCGGCCCACCATCGTCCGGCTGCTGTCCAACATGGCCAGTGCCAAGGAGATCCAGCAATACCTCAAGCGTTTCTCGCAGCAGGATGCGGCGCGTTTCGCGGTGGTCAAGGTGGGCGGCGCGGTGCTCCGCGACGAGCTCGACGCGCTGGTGTCGTCGCTCGCGTTCCTGCAGCAGGTGGGACTGACGCCCATCGTCCTGCACGGTTCGGGGCCGCAGCTCGATGCGGAGATGAGCGCGGCGGGCCTCGACAGGGACATCCGCGACGGTCTTCGTGTCACCGATGCGGCCACGCTCGCCATCGTGCGGCGGGTCGCGCAGCAGGAGAACCTGCGCCTGGTCGATGCGTTGCAGGTCGCCGGCGTGCGCGCGACATCGATACAGGCGGGCGTGTTCACCGCGGACTTCGTCAATCGCCGCAAATACGGACTGGTTGGCAAGGTCGTGAGCGTCGCTACTGCCGGCATCGAGGGCGCGATCCGCGTGGGATCAATCCCGGTCATCGCCTCGCTGGGCGAAACGGCCGGTGGCCAGATCCTCAACCTCAACGCCGACTGGGCCGCGAACGAACTGGTCAAGACGCTCGAGCCCTACAAGATCATCTTCCTGACCGGCACCGGCGGCCTGCTCGATGGCAACGGTGACCTGATCGATTCGATCAATCTCTCCACCGAATACGAAAACCTGCTTGCGCAGCCCTGGCTGCACTCGGGTATGCGCGTCAAGATCCAGCAGATCCACGATCTGCTCATGCAGCTGCCGCCATCGAGTTCCGTCTCGATCACGCGTCCGGACCAGCTGGCGAAAGAGTTGTTCACCCACCGCGGCTCCGGCACCCTGGTACGACGCGGCGAACGCATTCGCTGCGTGACGCAGTGGCGACAGCTCGACCTCGACCGCCTGCGACGACTCATCGAGTCGAGTTTCAAGCGCCGCCTCAGCGCCGATTACTTCGAGCGGACCAAGCCCTGGCGCGTGTACGTGAGCGAGCACTACCGCGCCGCGCTGGTGCTGACGCTCGAGGACGGAATTCCGCACCTCGACAAGTTCGCGGTGGCCGACGATGCGCAGGGCGAAGGCCTCGGCCGCGCGGCATGGCAGGTGATGCGCGAGCAGACCCCCGCGCTTTTCTGGCGTTCGCGCGGCGACAACGCGGTCAACGACTTCTACGTCGACGAGGCGGACGGCTGCATCAAGGGCAGCAAATGGACGGTGTTCTGGTACGGACTTAAGGACTGGGAGCGGATCCGCTTCGCGGTCGAGCACTGCCGCACGCGTGCCGCGACGCTCAAGGGCTGACGTGGAAGCCAGGCAATTCAGCGTGGGACTCATCGGCGCGCGCGGCCACGTGGGCGCGGAGCTCATGCGCCTGATTGCGGGGCACCCGAATTTCGCGCTGGCTTTCGTGTCGTCGCGCGAGCTCGATGGACTACCTGTCGACGTCTCCGGCATGGAGTCCGCGCCTGACTTGCATTACTGCGCGCTCGATCCCCCACGGGCGGCCGCGGCCGGCGCGGATGCCATCGTGCTGGCCATGCCGAACGACAAGGCCGCGGCGTACGTCGCCGCGATCGACGCAAGCAGCCAACGCAGCGTGATCCTGGATCTCAGCGCCGACTATCGATTCGACGATGACTGGCATTACGGGTTGCCGGAGTTGAACCGCAACAAGGCACCCGGCGCACGCCGCATCAGCAATCCGGGCTGCTACGCCACCGCCATGCAACTCGCGCTGGCGCCGGTGCGGCATCTCATGGCCGCACCGCCGCAGTGTTTCGGCGTCTCCGGCTACAGCGGCGCGGGGACGACGCCGTCACCGCGCAACGATCCCGCGCTGCTGCGAGACAATCTCATGCCATACGCGCTGATCGATCATGTGCACGAGCGCGAGGTGGCGCACCGGCTGGGCCACGCTGTCGAGTTTTTGCCGCACGTCGCGCCGCATTTCCGCGGACTTTCGATTACCGCCAACCTGCACCTGCGTGAGCCGATGACGGTCGGGCTACTGCGCGATGTCTACGCGCGGTTCTACGAGGGTGAAGCGCTGGTGCGGGTCGTCGACGAAACGCCCTGGGTCTCGAACATCGCGGGCTGCCACCATGTCGAGATCGGCGGCTTCACCGTGTCGGCGGATGGATTGCGTGCGGTGGTGGTCGCAACCCTCGACAATCTGCTCAAGGGCGCAGCCACGCAGGCGCTGCAGAACCTGAATCTCGCTTTCGACCTGCCCGAAACCACCGGGATTCCCGCATGACCGCGCCGCTGTGGCAGAAGGACGACACGAAGATCGACGAGTCGATCCAGAAGTTCCTGGCCGGCGACGACGTGGTGCTCGACCGCGAGCTGATCGAATTCGACATCGTCGCCAGCCGCGCGCACGCCGACGGGCTCGCCACGATTGGCATCCTCACATCGGGCGAGGCGCGCCACATCGCGCGCGAGCTGGATGCACTGTCGCTCGCGCTGCGCGACGGTCGCTTCGTGCTGGACGCACGCTTCGAGGACGGTCATTCCGCCATTGAGCACTGGTTGACCCAGCGACTCGGCGAGGCGGGCCGCAAGATCCACACCGGGCGCAGTCGCAACGACCAGGTGCTGGTGGCGATGCGGCTGTGGCTCAAGGCCCGGCTCTCAACGTTGCGCGAAGCGTGCCTCGGCATCGCCGCCGCGGCGCTCGAGCGCGCCGAGAGTGACGAAAGGCTGCCGATGCCGGGCTACACGCACCTGCAGCGTGCGGTGGTGTCGAGCGCGGGTCTCTGGTGGGCGGGCTGGGTCGAGGCTTTCCTCGACAACGCTACGCTTGCGGAAGATGCGCTGCGCTGGATGGATTCCTCGCCGCTCGGCAGTGCCGCGGGGTTCGGCGTCAACCTGCCACTTGCGCGCGAGCAGGTCGCCGACGCGCTCGGCTTCGACCGCATGCAGATCAATCCGGCCTATGCGCAGCTGTCGCGCGGCAAGTTCGAGCTGCACGCGCTTGCGGTGCTGGGCCAGGCATTGCTCGACCTGCGCAGGCTTGCGTGGGACCTCAGTCTCTTCACCACCAGCGAATTCGGTTTCATCCGGCTGCCGCCGCAGTACGCGACCGGCTCGTCGATCATGCCGAACAAGCGCAATCCCGATCTCATTGAATTATTGCGCGCGACCTACGCAGTATGCGCGGGTGCGCGCAGCGAGATCGAGTCGCTGCTGTCGCTGCCGTCGGGCTACCAGCGCGATCTGCAGTTCACCAAGGGCCCGACGCTGCGCGCGTTCGGGCGCGGGCTCGCCGCGCTCGCCCTCGTACCGAACCTGCTCCGCGCACTCGAGTGGGACACTGACCGCATGCGCGGCGCCATCGAACCGGCGCTGCATGCGACCGACCTGGCCATCGAACGCGCGCGCGAAGGCGTGCCCTTCCGCGACGCGTATCGCGACGCGGCAGCGCTCGACTCCGCACTGGCCGACCGCACCCCGGAACAGAGCCTTGCGGCACGCGTATCGCCGGGTGCCGCCGCGGACCTGCGCCTCGACGACCTGCGCGCGCGGCTGGGGTTGATGCAACTGGGGAGCCACCAGCGCTGAACGACGGCCCTGCGGGCAGTGGCCGTTTTCGTCGCACCGTGCGGGGATGGAAAAATGCAGGAGCGGGCCATGCCCGCAACTGGTGTCGCGGCGGGTCGCGGGCATGGCCTGCTCCTACAGCAGGATTCCTCTCGAATTGATGCCGCGCCGGTTCTGCCGTAGCGGTTGCGAGGCGCTCGTGGGGCGAGGCTCTGGCGGGACCGGTACTTTGGTTCGAGGCGCTGCGGGACGGAAGAGCTCTCGCAAGACCCGGCTAGCTGGTTCGAGGCGCTCCGGGACGGAAGAGCAAAGAGCTCTCGCAAGACCGAGCTATCTGGTTTGAGGCGCTCCGGGTGGGAGGCCCTGGCCAGCTTCATTTCAACTATTGGTCGGGGAGACAGGACTTGAACCTGCGACCTCTACGTCCCGAACGTAGCGCTCTACCAGACTGAGCTACACCCCGATTGTGAGCCGCGCATGGTAGCGGGGGGTCTGCGCACGCGCAACGCCGTTCGCTAGACTGCGAACGCGCCTGGGTCCGGAGGCGCAGCCGAGCAAGCTCGGCTCTACAGAAGCGCGAACGTGGTGACCATTGACCGGAGTCGTCGTTTGATCGAGCCCCGCACCATGGAAGCGCGAAGGTGGTGTCCATTGACCGGAGTCGTCGTTTGATCGAGCCCCGCA
>JBKJSW010000276.1:0-3968 GCA_046595765.1 Ahniellaceae bacterium | reverse complement strand
GCCGAACAAGGGCACGAGGTAGGTCACCGTCGCGGCGCGGGCGCCGCCGATGCGCTGGATCAGCCGGTAATAGAGGACGAACGCGAAGCCGGTGCACACGACGCCCAGGGCGATCGCGGCCGCCCACGATTGCCAGGGAACGATGGCACGCGGCCACTCCGCGATTGCGAGCGGCAACGTCAGCAGCGCGGCGCACGACAGCGTCGCGGCGGCCACCGCGGCTGCCGGCAATCCGGCAAGCTGGCGGCGCACCATGTTCACACCGATGCCATACAGGAACGACGCCAGAGTTCCCGCCGCGACCGCGAGACCCACGTGTGAACCCTGGGTCTTGCCGCTGGCCAACACCACCACGCCGACGAGTCCAATCAACAATGCGATGGCCTGCTGCTTGCCGATGCGTTCGCCGTACAGCAGGTACGCGACCAGAGTGGTGAACAACACGGTCATGCTGTTCGCGATCGCACCGATGCCGGCGGGCGCCCGCTGCGCGGCCCAGGCGAACAGCACGAACGGAATCGCCGAATTGATCGCACCGATCAAAGCGAGCTTTGGCCAGAGTCGAGGCGCGAAGGCGGCGCGCTCACGCCACAGGAACGGCAGCAGCACCAGCGCACCCAGGGCGAGTCGAACCTCGACCAGCGCGAACACGCCGAAAGCCTGAGCCGCCAAGCGCATGAACATGAAGGACGCGCCCCAGATTGCTCCGAGCAGCAGCAACTCGAGCGGAGTCAGCCATTCTTTCGAGGCGGCTCCTGGAATTGGTGTGGACGAGGCGTTCAGGGACTGCGCATTCATGCGGCTGCTACTCCGGACGGCGTCAGCGTCATCTTCTTCTTGAAATCCATTGCGGTGCCGGCCAAGCCTGATGGCGCCGGCCAGAGTTACGCCTTGCCAGCGCGCAGGGTTATTTTGACGCTCGAGACGGCACGCTTGTAACGCGGCGTTTTCGCGGCAGCCTGCAATCCTGTTCAAGCACCGCGCAAACGATTATGGGATGGGGAGGATTCTCGCGTTCGCGCTGGAGGAATGCTCCCACCGGCGTCGGCGCGAATCGGCAGCACCTTGCCGCCTCGGCATAATGGGTCGATGCCGCTGACCCCCGCGTCGAAATCCCAACTCCAAGTCCACTTCTGCGTCCTGCTGTGGGGCTTCACCGCGATCCTGGGCAAGCTGATTTCACTGGCCGCCTTGCCACTGGTCTGGTGGCGGCTGCTGCTCGTGGTGATCGCACTGGCGGGCTTCCCGAGCGTCTGGCGCGGATTACGCGCCCTTTCCTGGCGGCTCGGATTCGCGTACGCCGGCGTGGGCGTGCTGGTGGCCCTGCACTGGCTGACGTTTTACGGGTCGATCAAGCTGTCCAACGCCTCCGTGGCCGCGACATGCATCGCTCTGGCGGCACCGTTCACCGCGATCATCGAACCGTGGCTGGCTCGCAGGCGCTTCGAATGGCGCGAACTGGTCCTCGGCGTGGCGGTATTGCCGGGTGTCGCACTGGTAGTGAACGGCGTGCCGCGCGGCATGCGTACCGGCATCGTGGTAGGGGTGCTGTCCGCGCTGCTGGTGGCGCTGTTCGGTTCGCTCAACAAGCGCCTGGTCGAACACGCCCCCGCACTGACCGTGACCACCGTTGAACTGGCGGCCGGCCTGGTGGCGCTGACACTGCTCGCGCCGCTCATGCCCCTCGTGTTCCCGGCGTTCGCCGGTGACGTGTTTGCATGGCCTGGAGCGACCGATGGGGCCTTGCTTCTGGTCCTGGCGATCGTCTGCACGCTGTTGCCGTTCGCGCTGTCGCTGGTGGCACTGCGCCACATGAGCGCATTCGCCGCGCAGCTCATCGTGAACCTCGAGCCGGTCTACGCGATCGGACTCGCAATCGTGCTGCTCGGCGAGCAGCGCGAGTTGACCCCGATCTTCTACGCGGGCGTCGCGATCATCTTCGCGGCGGTATTCGCCCATCCGCTGCTGGAGCGAACCCGGGCGCGCGAGCCTCATGCCCAAGGCTGAGTCGAGGTGCAGCGCTGAACGATGAACGGCAGCGGACGTTTCACCGTGCGTTGACAGCGCGGGGTGGCGAGCTGTCGTTCAATTGGGCCTTGCCTCAAGATGGAGGATGACGGGCCAATGGCTGGGGTGTACGAAATGCTCCGGAAACCGGCCCAATCGGCCGAGCAGCTGGCGATTGAGCTCGACCTGGAGCGCGTGCGCCGTGCCGACGCGGAACGCACCGCGGAAGTCACCACGACGCGCTTGCATCGCGAATTCAAGGCCCTCGAGCTTGCGCGCGCCATCAGCGAGATCGCCAATTCGTCGCCGTCACTCCTGGAAGCCACTCAGGGCATCCTGTCGGCGCTGTTCGCGGCGACCAACTGGCGCGTTGGATTCCTTTGGCGCGCATTGGACGACGGACGCTGGGAGCGATTGGGTGCGGAACGCGACGAGCAGGGCTCCGTCGTCGAGCTCGAAACTGCCCTGCACAACCAGTTGCCGGACTATCTCACGCGACTCCGTGGCGGGCAGCGCACGGCGGTGTTCGAGGAAGACGCGGCGTCCACGCAAGACGACGAACCAAGGCGACTCGTGTCGACGGGCGTCGTCCGTGGCGCCACCGGCATCGATGGTTACATCGAACTCTGGTCGTACGGCGCCAGCGAAGTTGCGGAAGCGGCGTTCGACATCCTTCGCCACGTCGCCGTGCAGTTAGGGCATTTGTTGCGACGGGAGCAGGCTTCGGATGTACGCGACAGCCTGCGTGCCCGCGATGCGTTGACCGGCCTACTCAACCGCGCTGGACTCATGTCCGCTCTGGATAACTCCGACGAATCGACGCCCAGCACACGGCGTGCGCCGGCGGCGCTGGTGGTGGCGGATATCGTCGACTTCGCCGCCTGCAACGACCTCATCGGGCAAACGAGCGCTGATCGGTTGCTGGTGGAAGCCGGCCGGCGACTCGCCGCGGAAGTACCGGCCGAGTATCCGGTGGCGCGCATCTCCGCGAACGCGTTCGCGTTTCCGATCGTCGTGAAAGGCGATCAGCGTCTCGACGACAGCGAGCTGCAACTCGCGAGCGAAAGCGCGCTCGCCGCCGCCGACATCGCGTTTGGCGTCGAGCGCGGCATCGTGGGAAGGCTCGAATTCCGCATCGGCATTGCGCGCTGGGAACCGGAGTTGCGGTCAAGCGACCTGCTGGCGCGCGCCGAGACGGCACTGCGCGTGGCGAAGAAAGATGGCGTGCGAGCGCGCATGTTCGAGCCGGCGATGACGCAACAGGCAGGTCGTGCGGCGCAACTGCGGTTCGCGGTGGCTCACGCCCTCGAGCGCGAAGAGTTCGCGGTGGTGCATCAGCCGCTCGTCAACCTGGACGACGGGCGAATCGTCGGCGCGGAAGCCCTGTTGCGCTGGCACAGCCCCGAGCACGGAGCCGTCTCCTGCGTCGAACTGGTGCCGATCCTCGAAGAGTCGGGACTGATCCGGGAAGTCGGCGCGTGGGTGCTGGACCAGGCGCTGGCGACTGCCGCGCAGATGCTCGCGATTACGGATGGCAATTGGCTGCACGCGGTGAACACCTCCGCGATCCAGTTCCAGGAACGGGATTTCGCGACGACCGTCGCCCAGGCACTCGCACGCCACGCCTACCCTGGATCCGCACTCGAGATCGAGATCACTGAAAGTGTGCTGCTGCAGCCCTCGCCGCGCGTGCGCACGACCTTGCGGGCTCTGAACGTGCTGGGCGTGAGAATGTCGCTCGATGACTTCGGCACGGGTTACAGCGCCATGTCGTACCTGCGCAGCTTCGACGTCAATACGCTCAAGATCGACCGCAGTTTCGTCACCGATCAAAGTTCGGATCCGCGCGCTGATCGGCTCGTCACCTGCATGGTCGCGATCGCACGCGCGCTCGCCATGGACGTCATCGGCGAAGGCATCGAGACGTACGCGGACCTGGATTTCCTGCGCCGCAACGGCTG
>JBKJSW010000239.1:0-14454 GCA_046595765.1 Ahniellaceae bacterium | reverse complement strand
GAAGCGCGCGGCGAAGCGGGCAATGCGCAGCACGCGTACCGGATCCTCCGCGAATGCAGGCGACACGTGACGCAACACACGCGCCTCGAGATCCCGCACGCCACCGTAGGGATCGATCAGGCTGCCATCTTCGCGCACGGCGATGGCATTGATCGTGAGATCGCGCCGCGCCAGATCCTCCTCGAGTGTCACCGATGGATCGGCGAGGAATGTGAAGCCGTGATAGCCGCGCCCGCTCTTGCGCTCGGTGCGCGCCAGCGCATATTCCTCGTGCGTATCTGGATGCAGGAACACGGGGAAGTCGCGGCCGACCGCCTTGAACCCGAGTTCGCGCAGTCGTTCGGGCGTGGCGCCGACCACCACGTAGTCACGATCGCTGCCATCGCGACCGAGCAGGCGGTCGCGCACTGCCCCTCCCACCAGGTAGAACTCGAGCGATTCCATGGTGCGCAGCCTGCCGTGTTTGTCCGCCCAAGGAAACATGTGCGGCGGACGGGGGCGTTTCGCGAGCCGCCACCACGGCGCTCGCTGCTGTTCTGGGTCGCGCGCTAGGCACGGTACGTTCTCTAGGAGCTGATGTCCGCGCCTGGCGACGCCTGATTCTGCACCGCGAAAAGGTTCCATTCACCCGGAATTCCTTTGAGCACATGCGCTCCCCGACTATGGAAGTCGATGCCGGACCCTGCAACGAGGTCCTTGACCGTACTCGACACCAGCACTTCGTTTGCTTTCGCAAGGCCAGCGATGCGCGCGCCGATGTGCACTGCAATGCCGCCTATCTTTTCGCCGATCACCTCGCATTCGCCGGTGTGCAGACCGACGCGTATGTCGATTCCCAAATGGTGAACGTCACGCGAGATCGCGCAAGCGCAGCGGATTGCGCGGGCCGGTCCGTCGAATGTCGCGAAAAAACCGTCACCGGCCGCATCCACCTCGCGGCCGCGAAAACGCGAAAGATCATCGCGGACCAGCGCGTTATGCTGTTCCAGCACGTCCCTCCAGCGGCGGTCGTCGAGTTCGACCGCGTGTTCAGTCGCTTTGACGATGTCGGTGAACATGACCGTCGCCAACACCCGATCCGAATCCGGGCCGGTGCGGACGCCGGTCAGAAATTCTTCGACTTCGTCGAGGATTGCATCCGGATTTCCAACCCACGGCAGATGATCGACGCCGTCAAGTTCGACGTACTTGGCGCCGGGAATCCGGGCGGCCATGTAACGGCTGCCACGGACATCAAGACATCGATCGCCGACGTTGTGCAAGATAAGCGTGGGTAGGCGTATGGAGGGCAGCACGTGACGAATGTCGACCTCGGCATTCATTTTGAGCAACGCCACGTTGTCGCCGGGGCTGGCACTCATCCGTAGCAGGCGCGCCCACCAGTTGCGAAACCACTCGTCGTTTGCCATCGACGGCGCACGGTCCTCGATGCCCACCGGGCCACCCCATTCGCGGCGCGTGGTCTCGATGAACCGCAATCGATCCTCCGTGGTCGGCGCCCACGGGTAGTCCGGGCTTTGCACCCGAGCGGCGTAGGCGCCGATCATGATCAATGCCGACGTGCGGTCGGGATGCGTGGCGGCGAACAGCGCACACATGGGCCCACCCTCGGAATAGCCGAGCAACGCCGCCCGCTTGGAGCCGACGGCGTCCATCACCGCGCGCACATCGTCCATGCGCGTTTCAAGGAGCGGCATGCTGGATACGCGATCGGAGAGCCCGGTACCGCGCTTGTCGAACAGGATCAGTCGCGAAAACGTGGCAAGGCGTTGCAGGAATCGCACCAGGTGTGGCTCCTCCCAGAACACCTCGAGGTTCGACAACCATCCCGGCACCAGAACGAGATCGAGTGGGCCTTCGCCCACGACTTGATAGGCGATGTTGACGTCGCCGTTTGCCACGTATCGCGTTGCGGGTTGCATCGGTCGACCCCTGTCACATCCCGATCGATGAAGGCACTGTAGTACGCGCACCGCGTTGACTGCGGCCCCGCGCAAAGACGTCCGAGCGAATCCGCACCCGCGTCGTCGGCAAACCAGGCACCGCCAACGCCATCAACCTCACCTTCAAGCGGTGGCCGGCGCTACGCCGTTACCTCGACGACGGCTCTCATCCGATTGACAACAACCCGATCGCGAGCGCCACCCCGCCGATTGCGTTTGCGGCGACGGTCCAGAGCCGCTCGAGGGAGGAGGCTCGAATGAGGATTTCCGCTGCCGGAAACGCAGTTCGGGCATCGCGCCGAAGGCCTTGCACTACGCCCGATTCATGTAGTTGCCTATCACTTAGAACAGGAAGACGTCACCGCGGCTGACCGTGCCATCGCCATCCTGCCGGGCGCCTATCGCGGGCGCTTGAGCGAATGCGGTGGCATCCCCCGGGCCCGGGCGCCGCTCAACTCGCGGGGCACGCGACGACCTTGCGCGGGGCGCCAGGCTGGGCGAGGCCGATGCGTGCGGAGACGGATGTTGCGGTGCCGCCGAGACGCCAGTCGTGGATGACGCTGAAGGCCATGACCCGGCTGACGTATTCGCGCGTCTCCTTGTATGGAATCGTCTCGATCCACAGATCGTTGGGCAGGTTCGTGCGCTGCGAGAGCCAGCGGCTGACGGGTGCCGGGCCCGCGTTGTAGGCCGCCGTCGCGAGCCACGGCTTGCCTCCGAACCGTGCCAGTTCGTCGGCAATATGGTGCGTACCGAGCATCAGGTTGAGGCGCGGCTGCTGCGTCAGTGCGCCCACGCCCGGGTACTCGATCTTCTGGCGACGCGCCACGCTCTGCGCGGTACCGGGCAGGAGTTGCATGAGGCCGTGTGCGTTGGCGTGCGACACGGCGTCGGCGATCCACGCGCTCTCGGCACGGATGAGACCGTAGACCCAGGCGAGGTCGACATTGCGCGCGCGCGTCTGTTCCGAGAGCAGGTCGCGGTGTGCGAGCGGGAAGCGCAAGGCGTAGTAACGAAGGTCGTCGCCGGAGGTCAGGACGAACGGCCCGCGGTCGTACCACTCAAGCGCGATGGCGCGTGCGACCGCAGCGCGTCGCAATCCGGGATCCGCGTCGCGCACCGCGAAATCAAACTCGCCGCGCGCCTCGTGATGGCGGTGCAGCGCGCGTAGTTCGAACGCACGGCTCAGTGCCGCATTGTTCGCCACCGCGTTGCGGACCGCGAGGTCGGTCGGCGCGTCGAGCGGACAAAGGCGGTAGTCGACGCCGGCGCGATCGGCCGCCAGGAAACCGTGATAGGTCGTTTCCACTGCCAGCGCGAGGAATGCCTGCTGCGCCGCATCGCGCTGGCCCGCGAGTTCGAGCGCGCGCGCCTCGCCGTAGCGGAAACGCGGGTCGGCGCGCTGCGCCTCGGTCATTGCGTCAAAGGCGGCGATGGTCGCCTTGTGGTCCCCACGCGCTTGCGCCTCGCGCATCTGCCACTCGCGCAGTTGGTCCGTGCGCGAGGCGGCGGGTACGCGTGCGAGCCATGCCGCGGCGTCGGGCAGGTAACTCGCTGCGCGCCAAAGGGCGATGCCCGCGAGCGCCCGGCCGCGCTCGGATTCCTTCCATGTAAACACCGGCTCGAGTTGCTGCCAGCGCGCGATGGCGCGATCACTGTCGCGTTTGGCCAGTGCGGCGATGCCATGGCTGGCGGCGACTCGGCTCGCCTCCGTGTCGGGCCACGCGGCGGCGTTGGCGAGTTCGTCGGCGGGATTCTGCAGGGCGCGGACGAGTCGCGAGAGCTCCTGCGCGCGGGCCGTCGAGACTCGCGACGCCAGTTGTTGCAACACCGCGGGAGTGCCCGCCTCGAGCGCCGCGTCAATGCGCGCGTCCACGCGGTCGGGCGTGATGCGGCCCTCGCGATTGAGCCAGCGTTGCATGGGATCGCAGGCTGGCACGAGCACATGCGGTTGCGACCACGTGGCGAGCATGCGTGCCGCCAGTGCGTCGGTGACCTGGTTGCGCGCGATCTTCGCTGCATAGACCTGGCAGTCGCCGCGCTCGTCGAGTTCGGGATGATCGAGGCTGGCCACCTCTTCCCAGCGTTGCTGCTCCGACCAGGTGTCGAGCATGCTGCGTCGCAAGCGCATCGCCAGTGGCGAATCGGCGCGCAGCTTCAGGAACGCGCGAACCTGGTCTGGCGGCGTGGTTTTCGGTCGCGCGCCGAGCGCGGCGTATTCGACGTAGGGCCACAGCGGATACGCGCGCAAGGGTCCCGCGCGCAGGCGCCATGCCCCGTCCGGATCGGCGCGCGCGGCGCGTTCGACCTCCGTGAACAGTTGTCGTTGCGCCGCCGATGGCTCCGCCGCGAGCAGGTCGGAGCTGACCAGTGGCGAGGCGCCGAACGCGCAGGCAAAGACGAGTGAAAAAGCGCGAGCTGACAGTTTCATTGGCGGGCATTCTAGTCGAGCGTGCGCTTCGCCGATCGGCGCGCTGACGTGGTTCGCGCCACGCCGGGGGATCATGCCGGAAGTGCAGTCGCCTCGATCGAGCAGCGCGCCGGCAACAGGATGTCGACGGCCAATGGCAGATGGTCCGAGACGTCAATCGGCAACGCACGCAATTTGCGCGGACGCAGGTTAGGCGACACCAGGATGTGATCGATCGCGCGCTGCGGCTGCCAGCTCGGGAACGTCGGCGGCGCCGTGCCGCCGGGGACGCATAGCGCGGTGTGGTCGAACAGCCAGCGCATCTCCGGGCTTCCCGTGGTGCAGTTGAGATCGCCCATCAGCACCGCGTTGGGCGCGCTCTCGAGCAGCTCCGCGATGAAGCCAAGCTGGATCCGTCGCGCCGCAGGCGTCAGCGAGAGATGCGCGACGAACACGTGCAGACCGTGCTCGGCGTTACCGTAGCGCACCTCGAGCACGCCGCGACCGCCGATGCGGCCCGGCAGCTTGTGGTCGTAGACTGCCGAGGGCTCGAGCCGCGACAGCACGCCGTTGCTCGACTCCGCGACGCCGGCCATGCGACGGTTCGACTGGTGCGTCCAGAACGGGAAGCCCGCCGCTTCGGCCAGCACTTCGGTCTGGTTGTCGAAGCTCGAGCGCAGGCTGCCGGCATCGGCTTCCTGCAAGCCCACGATGTCGAACGGCACCAGCGCGTCCGCGATGAGCTTGAGGTTGGTGCGTTTGGTGTGGTGCGGCAGGATGTGCTGCCAGCCGCGGGTGACGTACTCGCGGAAATTGCGCACGTTGGCGCCCGCCTGGATGTTGAAGCTGGCCAGGCGCAGGCGCCGAGCCGGTTTGCGTACGCGCGATGCAGCCGCTGGCGTCATGCCTTCCATTGCGGGTGTGGGCAGCGCGCGGCGTCAAGCCGCCGCGCGCATGCCCGCTACTTGCCGGCCGTGGCGGCTGGCTGATTTGCAAGTTCCTTGGCCACCAGGAAATCCACGATCTGCCAAAGCGTCTCGTAGTTGCCCGCCGATGCGCCGGTCACGCGGTACTTGCCCGCGACCATCACGCTCGGGGTGCCGTCAACTTTGTAGCGCTGCACCAGGTCGGTCGAGCGCTTGATCTTGGCATTGACGCCGAACGACTTCGCGGTTGCGAGGAACTTGGCTTCGTCCACGCCCTGCGACGCATACCACTTGGCGACGTCCTCCAGGGTGCGGAACTGCTTCTTCTCGACGAAGATCGCATTGAACATCTTCGCGTGCGTGCGCTCCAGCACGCCGAGCGCCTCGGCGGCGTAATACGCGCGCGCCAGCGCTTCCCAGCTCGGGTTGAACACCACCGGAAGCAGCACGAATTGCGCCGCCGGGGGTTTGGCCTTCTTCCAGGATTCGACGCTCGGATTGAAATGCGCGCAATGGACACACGCATACGAGAACGCTTCCACCACCTCGACCCGACCAGGCTTGGTCGTCGCGGGAACGGCAGGGGTAATGGGGAAGTAGTGCTGCCCTTCGGTGAACCGCTCCAACATGTTCTGCGCGAAGGCCACAGGTGCCATCAGCAGGCCAGTCAACAGCATCGCTGCAATTCTTTTCATCGGTGTGCTCCGGAACTTGGCTCGAGGATACGACGGGATTGTGCGGGCATCGGACTGAATCCGCGCCGCGCGGAAAAATCAGGATGAGGGCGCGCGCGACCTGCGGACCTCGGCGAGCAGGAGGTCCGCCACTGCCAAAGTGCGTGCGAAACCACCTTCCGAGTCGGCGAAGCCGAGCACCTTGTAGCGATCGTCGATCACCAGCGTCGGTGTGGACTCGACGCCCCAGCGTTGCGCCCGCGTCCGCGCGCCGTCGATCCGCATGTCGGTACCGGGCGATGTCATCGCGGCGCGAAAGGCCGCGGCGTCGACCCCGGCAGTGTCTACAAACCACTGCACCAGAGCGTCGACGCTGTCGATGCGCGCTCCCTGCGCATGGATCGCATCGAACAGCGCCGCGTGGGTGCGCCCGGCCACACCGACGTCTACAGCGGCGTAGTGGGCGCGTGCGAACTCGGTCCACACATCCGACAGCGGCATTGGCACCGCTTCGAAGCTCACGTCGGGCGGTAGTTTCGCGACCCAGGTCGCCAGTTGCGGCTCGAAATGCGCGCAATGCGGACAGGCGTATGAAAAGGCCTCGACCACGGCGATGGGCGCAGCCGTCGCCGACGCCGGCAGGGCAGGCGCGACGAGCTGGTAATCCGACCCGGCGACGAGTTCCGAAAACGCGGTGGCGCGCTTCGCGCCGGCGACGGGAGCGGCCGCGGGTGCCGGTGCGGCTGCCGTGGCCGTGACAGGCGCAGTCGCGCCCCCCGCGTGCTCATCGCGCCCGCATGCCGCCAGCAGCAGCGCGCCGGCGATCAGCAGCCATGTCCCACTACGACGATGCGTCATCCAAGCTCCCCGGAAAGATAGCCACCATGAAAGCGGCTTCGGCAGCGTGAGACCGCGCGAAACCGGATCAGTTCGCGCCAGCGCCCGTCGGGTCGCCCGCGTCAGTCCCGGCCGGCGTCTGCGCGGCGGGATTCGGTGTGGTCGGAGCGGCGGGGCCTGGTGCTGCAGCGGAATCGAGGGTCGCCGCACCCGGCGCCGTGGTGGCGGGCGCGGCGGAGTCGGGTTCCTTGCTGGTGGCGGCCGAGGGCGTCAGGGCAGCGACCGCGGCGGTCGGGTCGAAAACATGCAGGCCCTCGATGTACGTCGCGAGCGCACCGATCTCGAGATCCGTCAACTTGCTGGCGATCGCCGGCATGATCGGCGCATTGGGGTTGTCGCGCGCCGAGCCGTGTTGCTCGCCGGCCCGGTAACGTTCCAGCCGCGCCTGCGTGTATGCCGCATGCTGTCCCGTCAGTCGCGGGAAAGCTGCGCCCGTGTTGCCGGCCCCCGTCGGTCCATGGCAGGCCATGCACGCTGGGATGCCGCGGTTCGTGTCCCCACCGCGGTACAGCTGTTCGCCGACCACGTAGAGCTTCTTGCCGAGGTGCGGGCCAGTGGCGGTGACCAGGCCCTCGTCGGCGGTGCCGGAGCGGACCGATTGCGCCTGGAAATACGCGCCGATGTCGCGCATGTCCTGCGCGGCAAGCGGCGCGACGAAAGCCGCCATGACCGCGTTCTGGCGCACGCCGGTCTTGAACAACATGAGCTGGCGCGCAATGAACCATTCACCCTGGCCCGCGATCTTCGGGTTTTTCGGATCGGCCGAGTTGCCGTCGGTGCTGTGGCAGGCGGCGCACGGCGCGGCTTTGGTGGAACCTGCCTTCGGGTCACCGTCCTTCGCGGCGACGAGCTGGGCGTAGCCGACGCGGGCGGCGGCAAGGGTTTGCTCGGAGGGTCCGGGCGCAACTCCTGCCGTGGCGGCTGGCGATGGCGCCGGCGCAGCGGTACTTGCCGCGGTGGATGCAATGGCCGCAGGGTCCGCGGCAGCGGGATCGATCGCCGTGGTGGCAACCGCCGGTGCAGCAACCGGGTCGGTCGTCGCGACTTGGGCGGCGGCCGCCTGCGTCATTGCGAGTGCCAGCAGCGCCACGGATACGTTGAATTTCATGCCGGATTCCCGAAGACGAGGCGCGCGCGAATCGGCCCCGCATGGCTGCGGGTGTCGGCGCGCGTATGAGGACGGGAATTTATCGCAAACGGAAGGCGCAAGCACCCGCTACGGTGCAAACCGCCGTCCCGCGGCGTCGCGGTCCTGCGGGCAACCGCGTCGCGCGCGGCTAAGATGCCGCATGTCCGCCACTCCGCCGTCCAGAGCCCGCAATCCCTTCGCCCGCGCGACCTTCCTCAAGAGCGCACACGAAATCCACCAGTTGCCCGCGGATGCAGGCGCCGAGATTGCGTTTGCCGGGCGTTCGAACTCGGGCAAGTCCAGCGCGCTCAACGCCATTTGCGCGCAGAAATCGTTGGCGCGCGTCAGCAAGACACCCGGCCGCACCCAGCAACTCGTGATCTTCACGCTGAGCGACGAGCACCGGCTGGTGGACCTGCCCGGCTACGGCTACGCAAAAGTGCCGCATGAAATGCGCGAACACTGGGGCGACGTGCTGATGCAGTACTTCCACAATCGCGGCAGTCTGCGTGGCCTCGCGCTGACCATGGACGTGCGCCATCCCATGGGCCCGTTCGACCAGCAGATGCTGGCGCTCGCGCAACGCGGCAACCATCGCTGCCATGTCCTGCTGACCAAGGCCGACAAGCTCTCGCGCGGCGCGGCCCTGTCGACGTTGCAGTCGGTGCGGCATTCGTTGTCGCAGATCGACGCGCGCCACACGGTGCAGCTGTTCTCCGCGCTCAAGGGCGATGGCATCGACGCGGCGCGCGGCACGCTCGCCGCGTGGCTGGAAGCGCCTGCACCGCCCGCAGCCGCCCGATCTCTGTAGAGCCGAGCTTGCTCGGCGGCACCGTTCGAAGTCTGCGCGTCTTCCGAAGCAGCCGAGCAAGCTCGGCTCTACAAGTGCCGTGTTCGCACGTGCCGTCGTTGGGGTGATCTCCTACAGAAAGCTGCGCAGAGTTTCTCCCGCGGCCGCCAACGCGCGCCCGCCCGCTTCCTTGGCGCGATAGAGCTCGGCGTCGGCCAGTTGATACCAGTCGATCCAGTCGTTCGGCGCTACGTAGCGCGCGAATCCCAGGCTGACGGAGACGCCCTCCGGAATGCACGGACCCTCGGCGGCGTGCAGCGCGTCGCAGAGCCTCGCGATCGCGGGATGCGTGCCGACCGGCGCTCCGTGCGTGAACACCACCGCGAACTCGTCGCCACCCAGGCGCGCAACGACATCGCTGCGCGCCACATTTGCGGTGATGGTCGCACCCACCTGGCGCAGCACCCCGTCGCCCGCGACGTGGCCCTTGCGGTCATTGAGAAGTTTGAAGCCATCGAGGTCGATGAGCAGCAGCCCGGGCATGATTTCACCGGCGCGCGCGAGTGGCAAAAGTTCGTCCAGGCAGGCATACAGGCCGCGTCGATTGAACAAGCCCGTCAAGTCGTCGATTCGCGCGAGGTGTTGCGACCGATCGAGCGCCACGTGCAGGTCTTCGATGCGGGTGAGTGCCTGTTTCAGACTCGAGTTGCGCAGGCGCAAGCGGCTGAGCAATGTTTGTTCGGTGCGCAGCAGGTAGTCGAACGACGTTCGCACAACCGCGACGAACAGTTCCGGCGCTTCGCCGAGCAGCCGATCAATCGCGTCCGGTCCGAGTTCCCACGTACTGACCGCGTCATCGGCGATGGCCGTGGCGCTGCGGGCGTGTTCGCCGAGAAAGATCGCCAGCTCGCCGAAATACTCGCCGGGGCCGAGCCGTTTGGTGTCCATCTCTGCCGAAAACTCGAGGCGTACGCATCCTCGGGCGATAACGAACATCTGGCGGCCGGATTCGCCGCGCTGAAAGATGATGTCCCCAGACGTGAATTCCCGGGGAGTGCCGAAACCGGCAAGTGCGGCCTGCTGGACATCGCTCAGCTTCTTCGCGGGTTGGTCGGCTATGGGCGTGCCGTGGAGGTTGCGCGCATGGTAACGCGCGGGTGGGGCGCGGGGCCGGGCGACTCCGTTGGCGGGATGACCTACCCACGAAGCCTCATGCAACCGCAGCTACCATGGTCGCATCGCGTCGCCGGTCGACGCACCCCCGCAGGATCGAAACTCCATGCCGGATTCGCCCAGCGCTGCACCCGAGCCGATCACTGGCCGCGCGCAGCTGATCGATTACCTCGCAGGCGGTGCGCGTGAGCGCTCGGCGTTCCGTATCGGCACCGAGCACGAGAAATTCGGCTTTCGGCTCGACGATCTGCGGCCGCCGACCTACGAGGGCGAACGCGGAATTGGCGCGATGCTCGAAGGGCTCACGCGCTTCGGCTGGGAACGCGTCGAGGAGCACGGCACCCTCATCGCGCTCAAGCGCGGCGACGGCTCGATCACGCTGGAGCCTGCCGGCCAGTTCGAGCTGTCGGGCGCGCAGCTCGAAAACCTGCACCAGACCTGCTGCGAAGTCGACGGGCACCTCGTCGAAGTGAAAGCCGTCGCAGACGAACTCGGCCTCGGTTTCCTCGGCATGGGATTCCAGCCGAAATGGCGGCGCGAGGACATGCCCTGGATGCCGAAAGGCCGCTACCGGATCATGCGCGACTACATGCCCAAGGTCGGCTCGCTCGGCCTCGACATGATGACGCGCACGTCGACCGTGCAGGTCAATCTGGATTTCGGCTCCGAGGCTGACATGGTGCGCAAATTCCGCGTGTCGCTCGCGCTGCAGCCGATCGCGACGGCGTTGTTTGCGGACTCGCCGTTCACCGAAGGCGCGCCCAACGGCTATCTCTCGTACCGCTCGCACATCTGGACCGACACCGACACCGACCGAACCGGCCTGCTCGATTTCGTGTTCGAGGATGGGTTCGGTTTCGAGCGCTACGTCGACTATCTGCTCGACGTGCCGATGTATTTCGTTTATCGCGACGGCAACTACATCGATGCCAGCGGGCAGAGTTTCCGTGATTTTCTCGAAGGCAAGCTGCCGGCATATCCGCAGCAGCGCCCGCACCTCGGCGACTGGGCCGATCACATGACCACCTCGTTTCCCGAAGTGCGGCTCAAGCGCTATCTCGAAATGCGCGGTGCGGACTCGGGGCCGTGGAATCGCATCTGCGCGCTGCCCGCGTTCTGGGTGGGATTGCTTTACGACGAAACCGCGCTCGACGCGGCGTGGGACCTGGTGCGCGATTTCACGCTGGAAGAACGACATGCCTTGCGCGATGGTGTGCCGCGCCACGGCTTCAAATTGCCGTTCCGCGCACGCACGGTGCACGACCTCGCGCGTGACGCATTGGCGATCGCCACGGCGGGCCTCGCGCGGCGCAACATCCGCAATCGCAGCGGCCACGACGAGCGCGTGTTCCTCGAACCGATGATGGAGTTCGTGGAAGCCGGCATCACGCCTGCGGAACGCAAGCTCGAACTCTTCCACGGTGCGTGGCAAGGCTCCGTGGATCCGGTGTTCCGGGAATTTGCGTACTGAGCGTCGCGCGGAAGACCGGGGGCGCCATCCGTCACAGCGCCCGCCGCACTCCGGAATCCGGCGCGGTGTGACGCGCCAGTGGTGATTTCGACTAGTTGCGCACGTCGCGAAGTTGCCAGTGCGAGCCGGCGAGCCAGCGCATACGCGAGCGCACGATGGGGCCGGGCAATGCGGTTTCCACTTCCAGATCGATAGACAGGCTGCGTTGGTTGCCGCTTACGTTCGCTTGCTGGTCGACCACGCCGAGTGAAGCGTCGACCGCTTCCGGATCGGGTTGCAGGTCGCGCCACCGTTCGAACAGGGTCGCCGTGCGGAGCGCAGCCTCAAGCTCAGCGGCAAAACCGTCCGCGCCCTGGGCAGTGAACGACAACGACGGTTCTGATCCACGCGCCACCGTCGGATCCGGCAAGGTCAGGAAGTAGCGGGCCATCACGCGCTCGGGTATTGAGGGAACTTGATTCTAGGCTTGCCCATGCGAAGTCGGGATGAACCAGGCTCGCCATTGGGCTCGGTGGCGTTTTGGCACTCGCTGGGCGCCGCTGGTCGGCACCTTCTCCCTGTAACGCAGGGAGAAGGCAAAGCGACAAAAGCCATCCGCTGGTTACGCGCTCGGATCGCGTGGCGTCTGCGCGCGGTGCTCAAGGCGCTGGGCGCGGCGTTGCATGCGCATCGCGCGCATTTCCTCGCGGGTGACTTGGCCGTCGCGATCGGCGTCGGCGCGTTCGAAGCGGGCAAGATGCGCCATTTCGAACTCGGCCGTGCTGATGCGTCCGTCCTTGTTGGTGTCGACGCGAGTCATGCGACGCTGCATCCATTCGGCGCGCTTTGCGGTGCGGAAGGCTTCGAACTCATCCACGGCGATGAAACCGTCGCGGTTGCGATCGATCGAGGTGGAGCGATCGTGCACCCGCGCTTGCGCATCGCCGAGGCTCATGGGCAACTGGGGTCGATCGAGGCGCGGCGCCGGTGACTGCGCGACCGCCAGAGTCACAACGACAGCGGAGCAGAGCGCAGCAGCGAGCGACAGTACGGGGCGTTTGCCGGGAATTTTCATGCGTAGGTTCCGTCGGGTGGTCGAGGAAGACCCTCGACCTCACTCAACGCACGCGGCGCACAAGGGTTGACTTGCGCGCAGCGCGGTGACGTAGGTCAGGTCGGCTCCGCCGACCCGACGACTGTTCGCGATCCAGTGCCAGATTGCTGCGCGACCTGACCCACCGGGTTTGCGTCGACGCGGTCGGACTGGCGCTTACGGGCGAGCAGCAGGTACATGACGGGCACGACAAACAGCGTGAACAGCGTGCCGATCGCCATACCGCCGACGATCACACGGCCGATCTGGTTGCGCGCCTCCGCGCCGGCGCCCGAAGCAATCGCAAGCGGCAGCGAACCCAACACCATCGCGCCGGTGGTCATGAGGATCGGACGCAGGCGCAATGCCGCGGATTCGAGTACCGCGTCGAACTTGGTGCGGCCCCGCTCCTGCAACTGGTTGGCGAACTCGACGATGAGGATGCCGTGCTTGGCGATAAGTCCGACCAGCGTCACGATTCCGATCTGCGAGTAGATGTTCCAGCTGCCGCCCTCGCTCAACTTGAGCAGCAGGAACGCGCCAAACGCCGCCAGCGGCACCGACACCAGGATAACCAGCGGGTCGATCCAACTCTCGAACTGCGCTGCGAGCACGAGAAAAATAAACGCCAGCGCGAGCAGCAGAATCACCGAGAAATCGCTCGCCGATTCGCGGAACTCGCGACTCTGGCCCGAGAGGTCGTATTGCGCTTCCGGCGCGACCTCCTCCAGCGACGCTTCCATCCAGTCGATCGCCTCAGCCATCGGATAACCGGGCGCGAGACCGGCGCTTACCGTGGCGGAACGCAACTTGTTGAAGTGGTTGAGTTGCTTGGCTGCGACAGTTTCCTTGACGTCGATGATGTTGGACAGCGCGACCATCTGGCCGTCGCCGGTACGCACATAGATGTTGGAGACATCGCCGGGCGTCGTCCGTTGCGCATCCTCGACCTGAACGATCACGTCGTACTGCTCGGAGCCGCGCTTGAAGCGCGTGACATTGCGACCGCCGAGCAGAGTTTCGAGCGTGCGACCGACCGCGTCGACGCTGGTGCCGAGCGTCGCGACCTTGTCGCGATTGACTTCGATGCGAAGCTCGGGTTTGTCGAGCTTAAGGTCGGAATCCGGGTTGGTAAGTTGCGGATTGGTCGTCATCTTCGCGATGAGCCTGCCGACGATTGCGCCCAGGTCTTCCCAGCTGCCCGTGGTCTGCACCACGAAGTTGAGCGGTTGACCAAACCCGTCCTGTCCGAGCGGCGGGGGCAGCGTCGGGAACGCCATGATGCCGGGAATGGCAAAGAACTGGCCGCCCAACTGCTGCTGAATCTTTGCTGCGCCGCGCTCGCGCTCTTTCCAGTCCTTGAGGCCCATGAAGCCGATGGTGGTCGTGATCGAGGGAAATCCCACGATCTGGAAATACCGGTCGACTTCGGGTAACCCTTCGAACGTCTTCTCCATTTGTCGCGCGTACCGGTCGGTGTACGCCACCGTCGATCCTTCCGGCGCGATGCCGAAGCCGATCACCAAGCCCTGGTCTTCCTGCGGGGCGAGCTCTTTCGGCAGGCTGAGCCAGAGGCCTGCTGCACCCGCGTAGATCAGCGCGGCGATTGCGACGACGATCCAGCGCCAGCGCAAGGCTCCCGCCAGCAGCCAGCGATAGCCGCGATCCAGCGCCTTTAGCGCGCGCTCGCCGAAATTGTAGAACGCGTTGTGTTTCTCCTCGTACCGCAGCAGGCGCGACGACATCATCGGCGACAGGGTCAGCGCGGTGAAGCCCGAGACCACCACGGCGCCCGCCAGGGTCATCGCGAACTCGACAAACAACTTGCCGGTGCGCCCGGTCGAAAACGCCAGCGGCACATACACCGCGGCAAGCGTCAGCGTCATCGCGACGATCGCGAAGCCGATTTCCTTCGAGCCCGTGAGAGCCGCTTCCATCGGGGGCATGCCGTTCTCGACGTGCCGGTAGA
>JBKJSW010000215.1:0-7387 GCA_046595765.1 Ahniellaceae bacterium | reverse complement strand
TGGTCGCCGCCATTGCATTCCCGTGGTCCACGCAATTGCGCGCTGCACCGGACGACTGCGAATGTGTTCGTCGTGCCCATGACAAGTACTCCAGGAAGGAGAAGAGCGATTCGCCGTCCACGGTCACTTGCACTACCGGGACCACCCGATCACGAGTCGCTTGCTTCAGTACTCGTCAAATGGGGGTGCGATCGCTCACCTAGTTTGCGGCCGCGACGAACGGTTGTCGCGCGGCCGGCACATGGCTGGTGCGATCCGGCGGGAACGTGGAGTTCCGACCCGTGGGACTGGGAAAATGCGCGCGCGTGGACTACCGGGTTGCGACTCAGCCTCTGGGTTTCGTGAGGCTTTCCTGGATCAGGGCTGTCGCGCGCCGGCACAGCTGTGGAAGCTGGCCACTGACCGGGTGCGGTGCGACGGCCCGACGGGGCGCCGCAAGCAATTCGGCGCAGCGGGCACCCGCTACGGCGTCCCGGAGGCCCTCGTAAAAGCGTTTGTGGGCACCCTTCCGCCAACCGGCGTCGGGGGATTCAGCGCCTTCCGGCAACAGGATGGCCAGCGCGTCGGCGTAGCGGCCCTGACGGTTCAGCAGGTAGCCGTGGCCATTACGCAGCATGTACACGGTGCGGTGCTGCGGCCCGAAGGAACGTTCGCCGAACGGAAGGAGGTCCTTGAAGATGGCATCGCTCTCTTCGTAATGCTCCGGGAGCTCGGCCAGCACTTGTGCGAGGTTGAAGCGCGCGCGGAAAAGATTCGGATGTTCGCCGGCCGCCGCTGGCCACGCCGCGATCGCGATCCGGTACTCGTTCGCCGCCCCCGGGTAGTCGCCAGCGGACGACAACATCGTGCCCAGGCTAATGTGGGCGGTTGCAGCCGCCGTCGATTCCTTGCCATAGATCCGTTCGGTTGCGAGCAGGGCTTTTCGCACCCCATCCGTCGCCTGGGTCGCGAAGCCCAGCGATCGCAACGTGCCGGCACGCCGCAATTGCGTCGCCAGGGTATGCGGATGTTCCGGACCGAGTTCGCGCTCGAGCCGCGGCAGCATGCCTTCGAGCACCGCCAGGCTCCCATGGGGATCGTCGGCCAGGTCCAACGCACCCGACAGGTGCCAGCTCGCATCGATCCACTCGCGTTGCGTGTCCGGCGACTTCGCGTATTCGGCGACGGCCTGCTCGAGCTCCGCGATGCCTTGCTTGACCTGGCCGCGCTGCGTGAGCAGGCGGCCGAGCGCTACATGCAGGGCCGCGGCATCCTCCGGGCGCGCCAGCTTCTTGGCCAGCGCGATCGTTCTCTCCGTGCCCTCGAAATCGCCGGCGCCGAGCAGCGCGCGCAGTCGCAGCAACTCGTGCTCGACCCGCAGCGTGGCCTGTGTGTCCTGGCGCGCGATGATGCTGTCCGCGATCGCCACCGTGTCCAGGGCGTCGCGCGGCAGCCCGAGATCAATTTGCACCGTGGCGATGGTGCGTGCGAGTTCAAGCGCGAGCTGCGGGTTGCCTTCCGCCGTCGCGGGCAGCCGCGCGCGCGCCGCCTCCAGCACGCTGCGCGCGGACACTTCCCTGCCGCCGGTTCGGCTCGGGTCCGCTGATTCGAAAGCTTCCTGCAGGATCTGTACGCTCTGGCGCGCGCGGTCGCGTTCGAGTGCGGTGCGATCGCGTTCCTCGGCGAGCGCCTGGTTCTGGCGCACCACCACGCCGGTGAAAGCGAGCAGCAGGAGTAGTGCGGCGGACACGGACACCACACCCAGCCGGTTGCGGGCAACGAACTTGCGCATGCGGTACGCGCGATGCGACTGGCGCATCGCCAGCGGCCGCCCCGCGAGCCATCCGTCCACGTCGGCCGCGAACTTGTCCATGGAGCCGTAGCGCGCGTCGACTTCCTTGCGCAACGCGCGCTGCACGATGGCATCGAGGTCACCGCGCAGCGCACGTCGCCATGCGCGGACACTGGCGAAGCCGTGGGCCTGGGCTGCCACCGCGTCGAGTTCGTCGGGCGCGCGCGCCAACTCGCGCGGCGGTTGCTGCAGCACGCGGCGTTCGAGTTCCGCTGCGCTCAACCGGCCACCGAAGGGATGCCGGCCGCCGAGCAGTTCGTACAGCACAAGTCCCAGCGCGTAGATGTCGCAGCCCACCGTGATGGGCTCGCCGCGCAGCTGCTCCGGCGCGGCGTACGCCGGCGTGAAATAGCGATCGCCGGTCGCGGTGGCGAAATTGCCGGCCTCACCGTCGAGCGCCTTGGCGATGCCGAAATCCAGCAGCCGCACCTGCCCTGATTCGTCAACCAGGATGTTGTCGGGCTTGAGGTCGCGGTGCACGATCAGCCGGCGATGCGCGTGCGCCACCGCGTCGAGCACCTGCCGGAACAGGCGCATGCGCGCTGCGAGGCCGAAGCTGCGCGCATCGCAATAGCTGCCGATCGGTTCGCCGCGCACCAGTTCCATGACCACGAACGGCGCGCCATCGGCCAGTACGCCCGCGTCGAGCAGCCGCACGATGCCGGGATGGTCGAGCGTCGCCAGGATGCGCCGCTCGGCCGCGAAGCGCTGCATCGATTGCGCGGTCACCAGGTCGCGCCGTATCAGTTTGATCGCGACTTCGCGTTCGAATGCGCCGTCATTGCGTGCGGCGCGGTAAACGCGGCCCATGCCGCCGCTGCCGATCTCGGCCTCGATGCGATAGATGCCGATTTCGTGGCCGGGTTCGACCGCAGGCCCGCCGAGGTGCTCCAGCAATTCCGCCGCGTGATTGACTGCGTCCATCGGCTCGGCGGCTCCGATGCGGGCATCGAGGTCCAGCAGCCGCTGTACTTCGGCGGCGAGATCCGGGTTGGACGTGCCGAGCGCCTCGAGTTCCCTGCGCGCATCCGGTGCAGGCAGCTCGATCAGGCGGTCGAACAACGCGTGCAGCGTCCCCAGTGAATCAGTCGACGGCATGATCGAGGTCTATCTCGAGTTTCTCGGCGAGCCAGGCCTTGGCGAAACGCCAGTGCCGCCCCACCGTGGCGTGCGAAGTGCCGGTGGCCTCTGCGATCTCCTCGACGCCGAGACCGCCGAACAGGCGCAGCTCGACGATCTTCGCGACGGCGGGCAGGCGCCGCTCCAGCTCGACCAGTGCATGGTCGACCGCGAGCCAGTCGATGGGGTCACCGGAGAGGTCGTGGTCTTCGTCCGTCATCTGGTCAGGCGGAATGAAGCGGATGCCGCCGCCGCGCTTGGCGCGACCGCGTTCGCGCAGGTAATCGACCAGGACGCGACGCATGACCGTCGCGGCAATGGCGAAGAAGTGTCCGCGGCTCTGCCAGTCGACCTTGTGCTGCTGGTGCAGGCGCAGATATGCCTCGTTGACGACCTCGGTGGCGCGCAACGTCCCGCGCGAACCGTGGCGGCGGAGCTGCGCCGCGGCTAGCTTCTGGAGCACGGGGTAGACCTCCTGCACGAGCGCCGCACCCGCTGCCTCGTCGCCGCCCCGCCAGCGTCCGAGCAGTTCCGTGATCGGCTGCGACTTGGGTCCCGACATCTGCGCACTCCCTTTCCGATTCCAGTGTAGCCAGCGCCGCGCAACGCCTCCTGCACCACGTCCGCGCTTGTCCGGCGCTTGCGGCGACCACTATCATGAGGGCTTCCGGGGGATCCATGCGACCGCGCAGGGGAGTCGGAGGCATTTGCCCGAGGGCAGCTGTCTCCCGACTCCTTTACGCCGCACCCTGCAATGGTTGGCAATGAAGGTCGATGCGATGAAGCGAGTCACCGATGCCCTGCGCCAGTCCCTGCCGCGCCTGTCCGGTCTGCGCCAGGCGCTAATGTGTGCCTTGTTGCTGCTGTTCGCCGGTACAGCCGCCGCCGATCCCCAGCGCTGGCAACTCAATATGGCCCCCGGCGTCACGGAGACCAGTCGCGCGGTCTACGACCTCCACATGATCATCCTCTGGGTGTGCGTCGTGGTCGCGTTCATCGTGTTCGGCGCGATGGCGTACTGCATGTTTGCGTTCCGCAAGTCGCGCGGCGCCGTGTCGGACACCTCGATCGTGCATTCGACCCCGGTCGAGATCGTGTGGACCACGATCCCCGTCATCGTGCTCATCATCATGGCGGTTCCGTCCACCAGGACCCTCGTCCGCATGTCCGACGTGCGCAACGCCGAGATGACGGTGAAGGTCACCGGCTACCAGTGGAAGTGGCGCTACGAATACGTCGGCACTCCCGTGAACTACATCTCAAGCCTGGCGCGCGACAGCGACCGCACACGCCAGCTGCGTTCGGGGCTCGATCCGGCGGCGCTTGCCAAGGACGGGGTCAACACCTACCTGCTCGACGTCGACAAGCCCCTGGTGCTGCCGATCGATACCAAGGTGCGCTTCGTGGTGACTTCCGACGACGTGATCCATGCCTGGTGGGTGCCGTCGCTCGGCTGGAAACAGGATGCGATTCCGGGCTTCATCAACGAGGCGTGGACCGACATCAAGACGCCCGGTCTCTACCGCGGCGTGTGTGCCGAACTCTGCGGCAAGGACCACGGCTTCATGCCTATCGTCGTCAAGGCGGTCCCGAAAGCAGAATTCCAGCAATGGCTGGCTGCCCAGCCCGCCAATCCCGGCAGTGTCTCGGCGATGGCCGTGAACGCATCCGTTCCGACTCCGGGGGCCGCAGCGACCGCGGTCGCCGCAGCCGTCGTTCCCGCAGCCGCGCGCTGAAGCGAGAAGAATCCATGGCCACCGTGACCGCCCACGATCCCCACGCCGCTGCACTCGACGCGCACGCGCCCGACCACGCGGCGCATGATCACAAGCAGGGGTTCTTCGAACGCTGGTTCATGTCGACGAACCACAAGGACATCGGCACGCTGTACCAGCTGTTCCAGCTGGTGATGTTCTTCATCGGCGGCTCGATGGCGATGGTCATCCGCGCCGAACTGTTCCAGCCGGGGCTGCAACTCGTGCATCCCGAATTCTTCAACCAGATGACGACCATCCACGCACTGGTGATGATCTTCGGCGCGGTCATGCCGGCGTTCGTGGGCCTCGCGAACTGGATGATCCCGATGATGATCGGCGCGCCGGACATGGCGTTGCCGCGCATGAACAACTGGTCGTTCTGGATCCTGCCGTTCGCGTTCACCCTGTTGCTGATGACGCTCGTTTTGCCGGGCGGCGGCCCCGCCGGCGGCTGGACGCTCTATCCGCCGCTCAGCCTGCAGGGCGGCAACAACGTCGCGTTCGTGATCTTCGCCATCCACATGATGGGCGTCAGCTCGATCATGGGCGCGATCAACGTGATCGCGACCATCCTCAACATGCGTGCGCCGGGCATGGACCTGCTCAAGATGCCGCTGTTCGTGTGGTCATGGCTGATCACCGCGTTCCTGCTGATCGCCGTGATGCCAGTGCTCGCCGGCGCGGTCACGATGCTGCTGACCGACAAGTTCTTCGGCACCACCTTCTTCTTCGCCGGCGGCGGCGGCGACCCGGTGATGTTCCAGCACATCTTCTGGTTCTTCGGGCATCCCGAGGTCTACATCATGATCCTGCCGGCGTTCGGGATCGTGTCCGAGATCATCCCGACGTTCTCGCGCAAGCCGTTGTTCGGCTACCAGGCGATGGTCTACGCCGTGGCGTCGATCGCATTCCTGTCGTTCATCGTGTGGGCGCACCACATGTTCACGGTGGGCATGCCGCTTGGCGGCGAGCTCTACTTCATGTACGCGACGATGCTGATCGCGGTGCCGACCGGGGTGAAAGTCTTCAACTGGGTGAGCACCATGTACAAGGGGTCGCTCACTTTCGAGACGCCGATGCTGTTCGCGCTCGGCTTCATCATCATGTTCACGATCGGCGGATTCTCGGGGCTCATGCTCGCGATCGTGCCGGCCGACTTCCAGTACCACGACACCTACTTCGTGGTCGCGCACTTCCACTACGTGCTGGTGACCGGTGCCATCTTCGGCATCATGGCGGGCTGCTACTACTGGCTGCCGAAGTGGACCGGCCACATGTACAACGAGACGCTCGGCAAGTGGCATTTCTGGCTGTCGACGATCTTCGTGAACCTGCTGTTCTTCCCGCAGCACTTCCTCGGGCTCGCCGGCATGCAGCGCCGCGTGCCGGACTACAACGTCGCGTTCGCGGATTTCAACATGTGGTCGTCGATCGGCGGCTTCGGCTTCGGCCTGGCTCAGCTGCTGTTCGCGTACATCGTGATCAGGACCATCCGCGGCGGCGTCCCCGCCACCGCGCAGGTGTGGGAAGGCGCGCACGGCCTCGAGTGGACGCTGCCGAGCCCACCTCCGCACCACAGCTTCACGACGCCGCCCAGGATTGATGACCGGATGCTGGCGCACGGCGATGTCACCCATTGAAGCCGGCCGGCAGCGTGCGGCACGCCGCACCGCGCTGATCATGGCGGCGGTGGCGGTGGCGGTGTACGTGGGTTTCCTGGTGGTGGTGTCGGTGGGCGGCAAGTGAGCGCTCGCGACGACATGAGCCTGCGCATGCTGCGACGCGGCGCGCTGGTGTGCGGTGCCACGTTCCTCCTCTGCTTCTCGATCGTGCCGCTCTACCGCATCGCGTGCGAGAAGGTGTTCGGTATCAAGCTCGACGAGTCGGCGCTGGGAGCCGGCGAAGCCGCCGCTCAGCTCGTCGACACCAGTCGGCTGGTGACCGTGCAGTTCGTCGCCAATGTGAACTCGGGACTCGCGTGGCAGTTCACACCCGACGTGGTCGAGATGAAGGTGCACCCGGGCATGCCGACGCTGGCGAGCTTCACCGCCAGCAATCGCGCCGGAATCGCCATCGTCGGCAATGCCGTCCCGAGCGTCGCGCCCGCGACGACGTCGAAGTATTTCAACAAGACCGAGTGCTTCTGCTTCACCGAGCAGCGGCTCGAGCCGGGCGAGACGCGCGCCATGCCGGTGCGATTCATCGTCGATCCGGCCCTGCCGCGCGAGGTCCAGACCCTGACTCTGTCGTACACTTTCTACCGCAACGACATCGCGACGCAGCGAGTGGCGGCGGTGGCGCGGGAGAAGGAGTCAGAGTCAATTATCTCCGGATGATTCTCTGACCTGACTGCCCTCCGGATCATTGACCCTGACCCCTTTTTCCTGGTGAACCCCATGGCGCACGCCGCAACACTTCACGATCCGAACATCTACTTCGTGCCGCATGCCAGTCGCTGGCCCATCGTCGGCTCGGTCGCGTTGTTCGCCACCATGCTCGGCGCGGCCACGTGGGTCAACGGCATGGAGCCCGGTCGCTGGTTGTTGCTGGCCGGCGTCGGCACCATGCTCTTCATGTTGTTCCGCTGGTTCGGCGACGTCATCGGCGAGAGCCTCAGCGGCAGCTACAACAACCAGGTGGACGTGTCCTTCCGCATGGGGATGTTGTGGTTCATTTTTTC
>JBKJSW010000116.1:0-6803 GCA_046595765.1 Ahniellaceae bacterium | reverse complement strand
CGAATGACGACTGGGGGCGTCTAGTCGTCAGACTAACCGCCGCCTAAACTGCGAGGCGCGAGTTGCTTGCCTGCGGGTTCAGGTAAAGGAACCGTGTGCTAGATTCCGTTCACTTTCGTCAAAGGGGTGTCCCATGCAGAACTCGAAAACGCTATCCCGTCTCGTCCTGGCTGCACTGCTGGCCACTTTCGCGTTGTCGGCGTGCAATACAGTGGAAGGAGTCGGCAAGGACGTCGAAGCTGCCGGTGAGGAGGTCCAGGACGAGGCCGTCGAAGCGAAGAACTGACCCGGGCGACGTCTGGATCCAGTTCCAAATCATTCCGCCAATGCGCTTCAGGGCTATGGCAGAAGCGTTGCAAACTTTCACCATGCACCACCCAAAATCAGGAGACGTCAACATGCAGATCAACAAGTCGTTGTCGAAATTGCTGCTCGCCGCTCTGCTCGCCGCTTTTGCGCTGAGCGCCTGCAACACGATCGAAGGCGCCGGCAAGGATGTCGAAAAGGCCGGTGAGGAAGTCCAGGACGCCGCCGACTGAGTCGGGCGTTCCCAAGGCAGGAAGCAGCCGGCCGCCAAGTGCGGCCGGTTTGCTGTGCGGCCCCGGATGGCACGGACGATCCCATTTCCTCGTATTCTTGGCTATCTCAAAGAGAGGGGGGTTGCCATGAAGTCGGTTTTGACGGGGGTGTGGTTGGCGCTGGGACTATCGTTGCTTGCCCCAGTGGCCGTGGCGCAGGAAAAGCCGGTGATCGCGGTCATCGAATTCAAGAACGAGTCCGGCGCGGCGTGGTGGAGAGGCGGGGTCGGCTGGGAACTGTCGGGCATGCTCTCCAACGAGCTGGCCGCGACCGGTAATTTTCGCGTGCTCGAACGCACCAAACTCGAGTCGGTGCTGTCGGAGCAGGATCTCGCCATGTCGGGCCGGGTCGATCCCTCGACGGGCGCGAAGTTCGGCAAACTGGTCGGTGCCCGGTATCTGATCGCGGGCACCGTGACGGCGTATGAGGAGAACACCGCGAGCACCGGAGGCGGCCTGTCGTTCGGTGGCGTATCGCTCGGCGGCAAGTCGAGCAAGGCCTATCTCGCGATCGATCTGAGAGTGATCGACTCGACCACGGGTGAGCTCGCGCACGTGCGCACCGTCGAAGGCACCAGCAAGGGCGGCGGTGTCAGCCTCGGCCTTTATCGTGGTGGTTTCGGCGGCTCGCTCGACAATGAAAAGAACACACCGGTCGGCAAGTCGATCCGCGCGGCGATGGTGGAAGCGAGCGATTACCTGACTTGCGTCATGGTGGAGAAGACGTCCGGCTGCAAGGCGGAATTCGACGCGAAGGAATCGCGTCGCCGCGATTCGACGAAAGGCGCGCTCGACCTCGATTGACCCCAAGCCCAGCCGTCAGGTCGGCGAGCATGCCGACCTGACGATTAGCGAGTTCTGACTAGGCAGGCCCGCGGCGCGGCGGCCCGCCCGGTCGGCGCGGGCGATTACCTGCCGGCGGCTGCGTCCTGTTGCCGCGGTCTTCCTGGGATTGCGGCCCACGTCCACTGGATGCCGGCGCATTGCCGCGCGGGGCGGAGGGTCCACGCCGTTCGGGTGCACGATTGGCGTCGGGTCCACGATTCGCGTTGGGTCCAAGATTGGCGTTGGCTCCACGATTCGCGTCGGGTTTGCGATTGCCCAGATCGTCTCGCTGGTTGCCATGCGCCCGCTGGGCATACGCGTGATCGGACGGGAAACCGTACGGCGTCGTGGGAGCAGACGTCCGACCGCCGCGTCCCGGCGGGCCTCCGGCCGACCAAGTGCGTCGTTCTGCCGGATTTCCGCGCTGGCGGTTGCCGTCGTTTTCGCTGCCATTGCGTGTGGCGAAACCACCCCGTCCCGCACCTGGGCCTGTGCCCGGACGTGCGCGCGGTGGCCCGCGAGTGGGATCGAAGGGACGCGCCGGACGGTTGGAATCGAATGCGCGCGCAGGACGCGCCGGATCGAAACTGCGTGGCGGCTGGTCAGCATGATCACCGCGAGCAGCTCGCGGAACGCCGGAGCGTGCGGGTCGCTGGTGCGTGTCCGCGCGCGGCGGTCGATTCGGATCGAATGCGCGCGGAGGGCGGTTGGGGTCGAACGGGCGCTGTGGGCGGTTCGGATCGCCGCGCCGCTGCGGAGCGCGGTACGGATCCTGCGGCGCGCGGGAAGCCCACTCTGCACCAGGCTGTCCCGGCCGCTGCGGTCGCCCGCCACGTGGAACGCCACGACCTCGCGGCGCGTTACCACTGTCCTGCAGCCACGCGGGCCGCTGCGAATTGGGCTCCGTGCCCGCAGCGCGCCCCGGACCACGCCGCGATTGCGTGCGCGGCGCGCCCTTGGTGAACGGACGCTTGGCGCGCCGCGGTGTGTCTTCGCGAATGTGGTCAAAGGCCCGCAACTCCCGGCCCTCGTCAACCGTGGCGCCGGTCCATGCGCGCTGGCTACGTTCGGCCGGTGTGAATTCATTGGGCTTGGCTGCACGTCGAACGCCAACGACCGGCTGCAACGTGAGCGTCTGCGGCAGTTCACCCAGCCCGAGTTCCGCGCGCAAGCTGGTCAGACGCTGCAGCGGCAGAATCTCGAAACGTCCCCGCCGCAATTCGCGCGGCAGCTCCACGCTGCCGTAGCGGATGCGCTTGAGGCGGCTGATCGTAAGGTTCTGCGATTCCCAAAGGCGGCGTACTTCGCGGTTGCGCCCCTCGCGCAGGATGACCCGGAACCAGGAGTGGCTGTCGCCGAGATTGATGATCGCGATTTCGTCGAAGCGCGCCGGGCCATCTTCGAGCATCACGCCGTCGCGCAGCCGTTGCAGCACCGTCTCGTCGACGGGGCCGTGCACGCGGCAGACATATTCGCGTTCGAGTTCCGCCGACGGGTGCATCATCGCATTCGCGAGTTCGCCGTCGCTGGTCAATAGCAGGAGGCCAGTGGTGTTGATGTCGAGGCGTCCGATCGAAACCCAGCGCGCGCCGCTCAGCGGCGGGAATTTCTCGAAGACCGTCGGGCGGCCTTCCGGATCGTCGTGTGTCGTCACCTCGCCTTCGGGCTTGTGATAGATGGCGAGGTGCAGGTCGTCGGGAGTGGCGGCGACTGCCATGAAGGCCTTGCCGTCGAGCTCGACGCGATCGCCGCTGCGCAGCAGCGCGCCGGTTTCGGCGACGCTGCCGTTGATCCGGATCTCGCCGGCGACGATGCGCTCCTCGAGCAGGCGCCGCGAGCCGATGCCTGCCATCGCAAGCACCTTGTGCAGGCGCTCCTCGACTTCGGGGCCCGTACGTTTCGCTTCGCGGTTGAGCGACAGTTTGCTGCGACTGGTTGAATCGGTCATGGGTGGTTCTCGGTGACGGCGACTGCGCCGTCAGGTTCGGAAAGGTCGGATTCGTCGGGAGACAAGGCATCCGATGCAGGAAAAGCGGTCTCGCCAGCACCACCGAGTGGCAGCTGCGGGTCGATGGCTTCCATGTCGCGTACCGCCGCCAGGGGCGGCAGCTCATCAAGGCTCTTGAGCCTGAAGTAATCCAGGAACTGACGTGTGGTACCGAGCAGGGCAGGGTGGCCGGGGACATCGCGATGTCCGAGCACCCGGACCCACTCGCGCTCTTCCAGCGTCTTGATGATCTGCGACGACACGGCGACGCCGCGGATCTGCTCGATTTCCCCTCGCGTGATCGGCTGGCGATAGGCGATCAGGGCCAACGTTTCGAGCATCGCGCGTGAGTAACGCGACTGCCGTTCGGTCCAGAGGCGGGAGATCCATGGCTGCAGTTCGCCGCGGACCTGGAAACGGAAGCCGCTCGCCACTTCGACAAGTTCGACACCGCGATCACCGGTCTCCTCGGCGAGCTCGGCCAGCGCCTGCCCGACCGCATTGAGATCTATCTCGTCCTGCTCGTCGAAGAGGCCGGTGAGTTGCAGCGCAGTCAGCGGTTGCGAGGCGGCCAGCAACGCGGCCTCGACGATGCTTTTCACGGGGATGGTGGAAGTCTGCATCAGGGATCCGTGGCGGCGAGGGTCTTGAGGTAGATCGGACCCAGGGGAACGTTTTGCGTGAATTCGAGCAGCTGTTCCTTGGCGAGCTCGAGCATCGCGAGGAAGGTGACCACGATGCCTGCCCGACCCTCGGTCGGGTCGAACAACGATTCGAATCGATGGAAGGCGCGATCGGCCAGCGCGCGCAACACGTCGCCCATGCGACTCCTGACCGACAGTGCCTCGCGCTGGATCGCGTGCTGGCCGAACAACTCGGCGCGCTTCATCACGTCCTGCAGCGCCAGCAGCAATTCGCGCATGTCGACTGGAGGCGGCAGTCGCACGACCTTGCGGTCGCCGATCTCCGCGCGGGCGATGACGAAATCGCGGTCCTGTCGGGGCAACGCGTCGATCGATTCGGCCGCCTGCTTGAACCGTTCGTACTCCTGCAGCCGCCGCACGAGTTCCGCGCGCGGATCGCCTTCAATAGTCTCCGGTTCCAGCGGTCGCGGTAGCAGCAATCGCGACTTGATCTCGGCCAGTATCGCGGCCATCACCAGGTACTCGGCGGCGAGCTCCAGCCGGATCGACTGCATGAGCTCGATGTATTCGATGTACTGGCGCGTGATTTCCGCGATCGGGATATCGAGAATGTCGAGGTTCTGGCGCCGGATCATGTACAGCAGCAGGTCAAGCGGCCCCTCGAACGCCTCGAGGATGACCTCCAGCGCGTCCGGCGGGATGTAGAGATCGTGCGGCATCTCCAGCAGCGGCAGGCCCTGCACGAGCGCCAGCGGCATTTCCTGCTGTTGCGGCGCAGGCGAGGCGTGCCGTGGGGCCACGGACTCGGCGTCGACTGCGTTGGCGGTGGGTGAATCGATCAAAAGCGTGGCACCTGACAGTGCAGGAAGACGGAAGTGGAAAGGACTGTTTGGCAGCCGATCGGGAGCAACGCGGCACGCCGAAAGCAGGCGTACCGAAGGCGGCGACGTCATGCGACGGCAGGCACCGACCTCGATGCTTGCGGTTGCTTGGACGCACCAGGGCCAGCTCTCGTCCGGCGATGAAACCGACGCGGAGGCGGGCAAAGCGCAGACAGGCTTGAGTCGGATTCGTCTGGCGCACGCTCACGTTGCGAGGGCTGGACGATCGACGACGGCGTCAAGCGTAAGCGCAGCCACGTGGCTTGTCCAGCGCCGGATCGTGGGGACAGCGGTTAGACTTGTGGCCATGTGGTATGTCATTCGAGGACACGATGCGCGCGACGCGCTTGCGCTCCGGCGCGCGGCGCGAGGCGCCCACCTCGCTCGGCTGGAGGCGCTGCGGGATGCCGGGCGCCTGTTCGTAGCCGGTCCGTTGCCCGCGATAGACAGCGCAGATCCGGGACCCGCCGGTTACGTGGGCAGCGTGGTCATCGCCGAGTTCGAATCTCTCGCCGCTGCCCGCACCTGGGCCGACGCCGATCCCTATCTCACGCAAGGCGCCTGGGCTCGCGCGGACGTCGATCCATTCGTGCCGGTGTTGCCATGACGACTGCCGCCACTGGAACGCGGCGATGAGCAATGCGGCGCGCATGCTCGCGATGGACACCAGGCTACGCGCCGCACTCGCGCCCGTCGAACTCGAGATCGTGGACGAATCGCATCTGCACGCAGGGCATGAGGGCGCGCGTGACGGTCGCGGTCACTTCGCGGTGCGGATCGTGAGCCAGTCGTTCTCGGGTCAGGCCCAACTGGCGCGGCATCGAGCCGTTTACGCGGCACTGGGTGAACTCATGACGACTGACATCCACGCGCTGTCCATCTCGGCGCTGGCTCCCGAAGTCCCGGGCGATTGAAGGGCACCAGGTCGGACGAGCACGGTCGCTATACTCCGCGCCCTTCCGCGCTTCCCGGCTGACGGCCTTGCGCGCCCGCCGGCCCCGCAACAGCTCCATCCGACCTCGGCACCACCCTTCACCGCGAACCCATCCATGCGCTTAACCACGATCAAGTTGGCCGGATTCAAATCGTTCGTCGATCCGACCACATTGCACCTGCCCACCAACATGATCGGCATCGTCGGTCCCAATGGTTGCGGCAAGTCCAACATCATCGACGCGATCCGCTGGGTCATGGGCGAGAGCGCCGCGTCGCGGCTGCGCGGCGACAGCCTCACCGACGTCATCTTCTCGGGTTCGTCCGCGCGCAAGCCGGTGGGCGTGGCGACGGTCGAGCTCATCTTCGACAATAGCGACGGCGCCGTCGGTGGCGAATACGCGCGCTTCTCCGAGATATCCGTCAAGCGCACCGTCAGTCGCGACTCCATCTCGACCTATTACCTCAACGGCGCGCGCTGCCGGCGTCGCGACATCCTCGACGTGTTCCTCGGCACCGGTCTCGGTGCGCGCAGCTACTCGATCATCGAGCAGGGCATGATCTCCCAGATCGTCGAGGCGCGGCCCGAGGACCTGCGCATGCATCTCGAGGAGGCTGCCGGCATCTCGCGCTACAAGGAGCGCCGGAAGGAAACCGAGAGTCGGATCAAGGCGACCCGCGAAAACCTCAACCGGGTGCGTGACCAGGCCCAGGAAATCGGGCGCCAGTGCGAACACCTGCAGCGCCAGGCCAAGGCCGCGGAGCGCTACCAGAAACTGCAGCGGGAACACGAACAGGTCGCCGCCGAGTACAAGTTGCTGGAGCTGCGAGCGCTCGAGGCGGAGCTCGCGCAGCGCGAGGCGGAACTGCGTGGCGAGGAGCTGGAACTCGAGAAGGGCCTCGCCGAGCAGCGTCGGGTCGAAGCGGAGCTCGAGCGTTTCCGCGGCCGGCAGCA
>JBKJSW010000110.1:0-7595 GCA_046595765.1 Ahniellaceae bacterium | reverse complement strand
TCGCCGAAGCTGTTGTGCGCGACGCGCTGGCCGAGCCGGAAGGCGGGCGCGTCGTCTTCGCGCAGCGACGAGCCGCGCGACTGTCGCGAGGGATACCCGCCGCCGAACGACGACGGTCGCGACACATGGATCTTCGGACGCACCTCGTGCAGCAGCTCGCTCGGCAGTTCGGCGAGGAACCGGGACGGACGGTTGTAGTTCTCGGTGCCGTGCAGCCGCCGCGACTCGGCATAGGTCAGCACCAGGTGCTGCTTCGCGCGGGTGATGCCGACATACGCCAGGCGTCGCTCTTCCTCGAGGCGTCCATGTTCGTCGAGTGACTTGTTGCTGGGAAAGAGTCCGTCCTCGAGTCCGACCATGAACACCAGCGGGAACTCGAGGCCCTTGGCAGCGTGCAAGGTCATGAGCTGCACGCAGGCCTCGTGCTCTCCGCCCTGGGCCTCGCCCGCGTCGAGCGATGCATTCGACAGGAACGCGGTGAGCTCGGACAGGCCCGCCTCGACGTCGTCCACCGACAGCACGAAGCGCGACGCGACGCTCACGAGTTCATCCAGGTTGTCAGCGCGGGAATTGCCCTCGCCGCGGCTGTCGCGGTCATGGTGCGCGCGCAGTCCCGAACGCACGATCACGGCTTCGAAACGCTCCGCCAGTACCTGGTCCGCACTGTCGCGGTCGAGCTCGTCGATCAGTGCCATGAACGCGCGCAGCGCATTTTTCGCGCGCCCTGCCAGGCCATCGGACATGAGCTCGAGCAGCCCCGCCTGCCACAGCGATACGCGCTCGCCGCGCGCGCGTGCGCGCAAGACTTCCAGCGTGCGATCGCCGATGCCGCGCGGCGGCGTGTTGACGGCACGCTCGAACGCAGCGTCGTCGTCGCGACTGGCGACCAGGCGGAGGTAGGCAAGTGCGTCCTTGACCTCGGCGCGATCGAAGAAGCGCAAGCCGCCGTACACGCGGTACGGGATGTCCTCGATGACCAGCTGTTCCTCGAGCACCCGCGACTGCGCGTTCGAACGGTACAGCAGCGCGCAGTCGGACGGCGAGCCGCCGTCGCGCACCCACATGCGGATGCGCTCGGTGATGAAGCGCGCCTCATCTTGCTCGTTGTACGCCGCATAGACCTCGATCGGCGCGCCCGCGGCATCGGCGGTCCAGAGCTGCTTGCCGAGGCGCTCGGGATTGTGCGCGATGATCGCGTTGGCGGCGCCCAGGATGTTCGCGGTCGAACGGTAGTTCTGCTCCAGCTTGAGCGTGCGCGCGGTAGGGAAGTCGCGCAAGAAACGCTGCACGTTCTCGACGCGCGCGCCGCGCCAGCCGTAGATGGCCTGGTCGTCGTCGCCCACTACGAACACCTGGCCGGTGTCCCCGGCCAGTTCGCGCACCCACAGGTACTGGATCTCGTTGGTGTCCTGGAACTCGTCGATCAACAGGTGCGCGAAGCGCTCACGATAATGCTGGAGCAGGGACGGGTCGTTGCGCCAGAGCTCGTACGCGCGCAGCAGCAATTCGGCGAAGTCGACGAGCCCGAGCCGGCGGCAGCGGGCCTCGTATTCGACATAGATGTCGCGCTGCGTGCGCGCGAACGGATTGTTGCCGACGTCGAGCATCGCGGGACGCTTGCCCTCGTCCTTCGCGGCGTTGATGAACCAGCCGGTCTGGCGCGCGGTGTAGCGCGCCTCGTCGAGGTTCATGTCGGCGATCACGCGCTTGAGCAGGCGCGTCTGGTCGTCCTGGTCGAGGATCTGGAACGCTTCGGGCAACGCGGCTTCGCGCCAGTGCCGGCGCAGCATGCGATGCGCGATGCCATGGAAGGTGCCGACGGTGAGGCCGCGGCCGCCTTCGCGCACCAGTTCCTCGGCGCGCCCGCGCATTTCGCCGGCCGCCTTGTTGGTGAAAGTCACGGCGAGCACGCTCCACGGCGACGCGCGCTCGACCAGTGTCAGCCATGCGATGCGATGCACCAGTACGCGCGTCTTGCCGGAGCCTGCTCCCGCGAGCACCAGGTAGTGGCCCGCAGGCGCGCTGACTGCGGCGCGCTGATCGGGATTCAGCACGTCGAGCAGGTGCGAAACATCCATTGCGCAAGTTTACCGGTGCAGCACCTCGTGGGCCCATCTGCGCGCACACGGAATCTTCGCGCCGCAGGTGCTGTCGTAGTGGGATGAACTGGCAGACCCGGCGGGGTGTTGGCGCAACCTGCGGCGTTCCTGCAGGGAAGGGGTGTCTGTGGTTGGCTCTGGCGTGCCTGGTGACTCTGGCGGTGGCGCCGCTGCAGGCAGCGCCGGCCGCGTGGACCCTGCTCGCGCGCTTCGCGCCGGCGCAACGTACCCTCACGCTGGATGCGTGCGCACGCGATGCGCACGACACGGTGCGTTTCACGCTGGTGGGCGAGTCAGCCGCCACGCGCGGCGCGCCGAACCGCTTGCACGGCGCGTTCGAGCCAGACGGCAAGGCGTGGCGCGCGCGGGAATGGCGTGCGGGCGAGTGCGCGACCTTCGTGCTCGATCTCGCGGCTGCGACGCGCCTCGTCCGCGGACGCGTGCGTGGTGCCGGCAGCGACGCGCTGCTGCTTTCGCCGCAGCACTGGCTGTGGCTGCCGGATTCGCGCACGGACGATGCGACGATCGCATTCGTGCTGCCGGCAGGCTTTGGCGTGTCGGTGCCGTGGCGCCGCCTGCCCGATACCCATGACCGGCCGACCTATGCGCTGGATGCCGAACCGCTCGACGGTCCGGCGCTCACCGCGTTCGGACCCTTCGAGGAGCGCCAGCTGCGCAGACCGGGTGGCGTACTACGCGTGTCGGTGCTGGCGCCGACGGGTTCGCAGCTCTCCCGCCGCATGCACGCCTGGATCGAAGGCATCGCCGACGTGGCGTTGACTGCGAACGGTCGGCTGCCACTCCGCGACGCACAGGTGCTCGTGGTGCCGCTCGCGGGGTCGAGTGCCGCGACACCGTGGGGTGAAGTGCAACGCGGCGGCGGCAGTGCGCTGCACCTGTATCCGGGTGCCGACGCGAGCGCCGCGACGCTGCGCTCGGACTGGACCGCGACGCACGAGATCTCGCACCTGCTGCATCCCTATCTCGGCACGCGCGGGCGCTGGCTCGGCGAAGGTCTCGCGAGCTACTACCAGAATGTGCTGCGCGCTCGCGCGGGGTGGCTGTCGGTTGACGCGGCCGTGACAAGCCTGCGCGCGGGTTTTGCGCGGGGGCGGCGCGAGGCCGATCGCGCCGGCACGACAGTGGTCGACGCCTCTCGCAACATGCAAGAAACGCACGACTTCATGCACGTGTACTGGTCCGGTGCGGCCTATTGGCTGACGGTCGATGCCAGGCTGCGGCGTGCGCACGGCACCACGCTGGATGCAGTACTCGGACGTTATTCGTCGTGCTGCCTGCTCGGTGGCGACGTGTCGACGCCAGGGCAGTTCGTTGCGGCACTCGATCGCTTGAGCGGCACGCGGGAGTTTTCCACGGCGTTCGAGCGTGCGGCGCGCGCGACGGTGTTCCCCGATGCGCGCCAGTTGGACGCGCTGCTCGATGACCCGGAGCTTCGTGTCGCCATCCTCGGCCGCACGCGTCCGTAGGGAACGATCGAGATCGCGTTGGAGTGACGCGTCGGAGAGGCGTCTGGCGATGGTTCGCAGACGCAATGCGGATCAGGATCGAAATTCGGGTCGCAATTACCGGGAGCTGCGCCCAGCAGTGTTTTTGCAGGCCTGCGGAGCGCGTACGGCTCAGTTCTCGGTGAGGTGTGCGGGCGCGCCGTGAGCGCGCAGTGCTTTCGTGGTCGGCTGCATCAGCCGGTCGATCCAGGCGATGCCGATGGCCGAGACGATGAACGCCATGTGGATGATGGTCTGCCACATGACACCGGTGGCCGTGGCGGTGCTGCCCTCGGCACCGAGGTTGCCGGCCGCGATGAAGGTCTTGAGCAGGTGGATGGAGCTGATGCCGATGATCGCGGTGGCCAGCTTGACCTTGAGCACGGCCGCGTTGACGTGGCTCAGCCACTCCGGCTGGTCGGGATGGTTTTCAAGCCGCAGGCGCGACACGAAGGTCTCGTAGCCGCCGACGATCACCATCACCAGGAGGTTCGAGATCATCACCACGTCGATGAGCCCGAGCACCGCCAGCATGATCTGCTGCTCGCCGAACGAGACGGCGTGCAACATCAGGTGCCACAGTTCCTTGACGAACAGCACCACGTAGACGCCCTGCGCGGCAATGAGGCCGAGGTACAGCGGCAGCTGCAGCCAGCGCGAACCGAAGATCAGCGCGGGCAGCGGGCTCAGGCGACGATTGGGGTCGGGCATGGTTTGCATGATTGCGCTGCGCCTTTCGAGGTCGCGCATTCTAACCGCGTCGCGCTCCGGCTGTCGTAGAGCGGAGCGGCAGCTCGGCTTCAAGTCCTGCGCCGTGTTTCCAACGGCCGGCAGCGCTGCGCTCCGCTGCTACAGGCGCGCTACGCGAAGCGTTCGACGCCCGGTAGCGTCATCACGTAGTCCGCGCCCATGAGCTGCGACGGCGTGCGATAGCCCGGCTCAAAAGCGCCGCCTGCCAGGAAATGCTGGACGATGCCGACCGCGCTCGTAGCGGTCAGCGCGTAGCCGTTCGGCGTGCGCAGCCGCAGCGACATTTCATTGCCGAGCGCATCGCGCACTTCGCCCCAGACATGCGTGTCGCTGCTGGCGCGCGCGTCGGCGGACGGACCGCGCACGTTGCGTTCGACGCGGCGCTTGAGCCAGTTCTGCACCGGGCGGGTGGCCAGCAACGGCCGCAACCAGCGCAGGCGGCGCGCGCGTGCGATGGTCGTCGGCGACAGCGCCATGTACACCTCGACGTTGGGGATCCCGGTCGACAGGTAGGCAGTGAAGACATCGCCCCACGGGATCGTCATGGCGCTGCGCCGCTGCAGGCGGCCCTGCGCGTCCGGCCGCTCGAACATGCGCTGTTTCCACGCCAGCGGCACGCGCGTCATGACGCCGGCAATGCGCGCGCGGCCGCCGCTGCCGAGCCCTTCGACGCTGGTGAGGGCAGTGCCGGGGCTCGGGCCACCCCCCGCTTCGAAGGCAAGCACCAGGCGATCCGCGCTCGGCAGCAACGCCTTGAGCTGCGCAGCGAGACAGTCGGTGGGCACCACGTCGAAACCGCAACCCGGCATCACCACCACGCCGGCACGCAGCGCGCGCGCATCCTGCGCATGCGCGTGGGCGAAGACGTCGATCTCACCGGTGATATCGAGGTAATGCGCGCGTTGCGCGAGGCAAGCCTCGAGCATCGGGGCACTGGTGGCCGAGAACGGTCCCGCGCAGTTGAGAACCAGCCCGACATCGCGCAGCGCGTGGCGCAACGTCGCCGCATCGTCAAGCGTAAACGCGCGATGCTCGAGTCCCAGCGATTCGGCGAGCGTGCGCAACGCGGCTGCGTTGCGCCCTGCGAGAATTGGCCGCAGGCCACGGCCGTGCGCCTCGCGCGCGATCAGTTCGCCGCTGTAGCCGTTGGCGCCATAGATCATCCACTGCATGTTGCGAATCCTTGAAGTGCCGGAGCGGCGCCAAGCGTCGGCCGGGCTGCCGCAGCGAGCTGAAGATGCCAGGCGGAACGGACAGTTCGGTGATGCCGAACTGTCCTGCAACAGGCCGCCGTGATCAGGTGCGTCCGGCCCCCTGGCGGCGCTCGGTGGTGGCGGCCTGCAACTTGCGGAAGTAGAACTCGGGGAACCAGCGCTTCATGCGCCAGCGCAGGGCTTCGCTGCGTGTCGGCAGGATCAGGAAATCGCCGCGTTCCGCCGCGGCGAAGTAGCGGTCGGCCACGCCGTCCAGCGTGTCGGCGGAATGCTGCATGAGCTTGCCGGCGCTGCCACGCATCTTCTCGCTGCCGCGGAAGTTTTCGAGCAGCCGCGTCTGGAAGAAGGAAGGGCAGGCAACCGATACCCTGATGCCGCGCGCCTCGACCTCGGCGCGCAGCTGCTCGCTCAAGGTGACGACACCGGCCTTGGCGACGCCGTAAGTCATGATGCCGGGCGCGCCCGCGAGCCCCGCGAACGAAGCGGTGCTGATGATCTGACCGCGACCCGCGGCGAGCATGCCAGGCAGGAACGCGCGACAACCGCGCACTACGCTCAGGAGGTCGATCTCGAAGAGTTCGCGCCACTCCGCCATGTCGGCCTCGAGCATCGAACCGCCGCTGGCGATGCCCGCGTTGTTGATGAGCACGTCAAGAGTGGGCGTGCGCGCGTTGATGGCCGCGGCGAACGCGTCGAAGGACGCATCGTTGCCGACGTCGACCTGATGCGCGGAATGTCCTGATCCGGTCAGTGCGTCTGCGGTTTCACGCGCCCGCCCGAGATCGATGTCGGCGCAGGCGACAGCGCAACCCGCGCCGGCGTAACGCTGCGCCAGCGCACGACCAATGCCGCTGCCGGCGCCGGTGATGAGTACTTCGCGTTGCGTCATCGATCGGTTCCCCCCATGCTCGCGCCGGAGCTTACCGCCCGGCACGAGTCCCGTGATGTCTATCCCCACCGCAGGTTCCCAGATGTTCGACTTGAGCGGCCGCACCGCGCTGGTGACCGGCGCGTCGCGCGGCATAGGCGCCGCGATCGCGCGCCTCCTGGCAGCGTACGGCGCACACGTCGTGGTCAGCAGCAGGCGCCTGGCCGATTGCGAAACCCTGGCCGCGTCCCTGCGCGATGCGGGTGGCAGTGCCGAGGCGCTGGCGCTGCACGTTGGCGATGTGGCGATGATCGAAAGTGCGTTCGCGGATCTCGATGCGCGCGAGCGGACGCCCGACATCCTCGTCAACAACGCCGCCGCCAATCCGTACTTCGGTCCCATGCTCGACATGGATCTCGACGCTTACGCGAAGACCGTCGACGTCAACCTCCGCGGCTACTTCTGGTGCAGCGTGCAGGCCGCACGCCGCATGCGCGCGCGCGGGCGCGGCGCCATCGTCAACATCGCCTCGGTCAATGCGCGGCGCGCAGCGCCCGGGCAGGGCGTGTACTCCATGACCAAGGCGGGCATCGTCAGCTTCACCGAGAGTTTCGCGCGCGAATGCGCGCCGCATGGCATCCGCGTCAACGCGGTGCTGCCGGGGCTCACCGAGACGAAGTTCGCGAGCGCACTGACGTCGAACGAGGCGATCCTGAAACCGCTGCTGCGGCAGATTCCGCTCGCACGCGCCGCGCAGCCAGAGGAAATCGCACCCCTGGTGCTGCTGCTCGTGGCGGACGCGGCGAGTTACATCACCGGCGCCAGCATTCCCGTCGATGGCGGCTACCTCACCTGAGCCCGGCCTTTGGCCTGTGTAGAGCGGAGCTTGCTCCGCTCGTTGTCGCGACGCGAATATCTCTGGCACTGCAGCCGAGCAAGCTCGGCTCTACAACGGCAGGCAAATCGTTCGATAGGCTCACCGGCGCCAGCATTTCCGTCGATGGCGGCTACCTCACCTGAGCCCGGCCTTTGGCCTGTGTAGAGCGGAGCTTGCTCCGCTGGTTTTCGCGAAGCGAGTATCTCTGGCACTGCAGCCGAGCAAGCTCGGCTCTACAACGGCAGGCAAATCGTTCGATAGGCTCACCGGTGCCAGCATTTC
>JBKJSW010000104.1:0-5513 GCA_046595765.1 Ahniellaceae bacterium | reverse complement strand
GCGGGTGACATGCCTGCCGCCGGTCGCCCATCCCGCGCAATTGCTGGCGCGGTATGCCGAGGTGGACGTCGCCCTCGATCCGCTCCGGTTCAACGGTGGCACGACCACGCTCGATGCGCTCTGGCAGGGTGTTCCCGTGCTCACGCTGCCGGGGGACACCCTGCCCGCGCGCATGGCCGCGAGCGTGTTGTCGACCGCGGGACTTACGGAGTGGATCGCCCGCGACAGCGATGACTACGTCGCCCTCGCGCAATGCGCCAGCTCCAGGCGGCCACGGCTCGCGCACTTGCGCACAACGTTGCGCGCGCAGCTCGCGGCCACCCCACTCATCGATGGCGCACGCTTCGCCCGTTCGTTCGTGGACCTGATCGAACACGCCGCGCACGCCCGAACTCGCTAGTCTGCGCGCGACCTTTTAAGGAACACGCGCGTGAGCGACTGGTTGGCGGCATTGCTGCTCGGAATCATCGAGGGGATCACGGAATTCCTGCCGATCTCGAGCACCGGGCATCTGTTGATCGCGGAGCACTGGCTCGGCGCGCGCTCGGATCTTTTCAACATCGCCATCCAGGCCGGCGCCATCCTCGCCGTTGTCGCGATTTACCGCCAGCGCCTCTGGCAATTGCTGCGCGCCTTCACGGGCGCGCCGGTTACTGCGCCGCACGCGGCCCCGGTCATGGCAACGGAACCCGCGCAGCCGCCGCGCGACTATGCCTTCAAGCTGATGGTCGGGTTCGGCGTAACCGCGGTGCTCGGCCTTGCGGTCAAGCTGGCCGGCTTCGAACTCCCGACCGAGCTCGGACCCATCGCGTGGGCGCTGATCATCGGCGGAGTCTGGATGCTGGTCGCGGAACATTTCGCGGCACGACGCGCGGCGGTGCTCGGCGAACGCGCTGCAGTCAGCTGGCGCGTCGCGGCGCTGGTCGGCGTTGCACAAGTCGTCGCTGGCGTATTTCCTGGCACCTCGCGTTCGGCCGCGGCGATCTTCGTCGCGCTGCTCGCAGGCACCACCCAGCGTGCAGCCGCCACCGAGTTCGCATTTCTTGTCGGCATTCCCACGATGTTCGCGGCGACCGGATACGAACTGCTCGACGTCCTCAAGGAGAAGGGCGCACCGGGCGAGGACTGGACGCTCCTCGCCATCGCCTTTGCCACCTCCGCGATCACCGCCTTCATCGCGGTCACGTGGCTGCTGCGTTACATCCGAACGCACCGCTTCACCGCGTTCGCGATCTATCGCATCGTGTTCGGCGCCGCGCTGCTGCTCTGGCTGTCGCGCTAGGGCGACTTACACGCGCAGGTCACGCGCCAGCGTATCGAACGCCGCGAACGCTGGTGCGAGGGGTTCCGCATATTGGCGCCACGTGCCCGGCGCGAAGCGCGCGGGCAGCGTGCGCGGCGGCTGTCGTTCGGCGGCGAAACGCTTGCCGGGAAGCAGCGGCGACACGCCCAGCAGCTCGCCGAGGCGACGCCCGCAACCTTCGGGATCGTCGAGCAACTCGCTGGAATTGAGCGCGAGCACCGGCAAGCCGCTGTATTGCGCGGTGGCGATGAGGTGCTGCAGCGCACTCGACAACCAGACCGCCGCAGCTTTGGAATTGGGGATGGCCCATCCGGCACGCGTACCGAATGCCAGCCAGTTGAGCAGGGCCTCGCGTGGATCGTCGGTCGCCAGGATGAGCGGTATCGCGCCGAATACCGCCTTGACTGGCGCGACCATGCGCGAATCCCACGCCGGTAACCAGTCGACGAGGCGCGCATCCTCCGGCAGCGGCAGGCGTGCCAGCGCGCGTTCGTACTGGCGGGCGAACAGGCGTGCATCGGTGCTGTCTATGCCTCCGGCGTAGCGATCGCCCTCGAGCTTGCTGAAACCGTCGGAGCGACCGTCGCCGCGGAACCGGTCCGCCAGCACCAGATGGCCATTGTCGGTGAGCAGCGCGGCGATGAGCTCAGCGCTGCTGCCGGGAGTGCCGAGTAACAGGGCCACCGGCGCGCGCTCGACGAGTGCGACGGGCGCGATGTCGCCGGCGGCAATGCGGCTCGCCGCGCCTTCTGCCAGTACGTGCGCGCGAGGCGGTCGGCCCTCGCCGCGCGCCGCGTGCGCCGCGCGCCACGATTCCAGCGCGGCGGCGGTATCGCCGGCGAGGTGCGCCGCGCAACCGCCGAGGCCCATCCACGCGACGCGCTGCGGCGGCTTGAGCGTGGTCGTGTCGAGGCTGCCTGCCAGCTTCAACGCGGTGGTTGCGTCGCCGCACAGCAGCGCCGCATTCATCAACAGTCCCGCTGCGCTCGCCTGCTGTGGCGAAATGCCCAGGGCGCGACCGGCCAGTTGTTCCGCTTCGACGTCGTGGCCCAGGCGTTCCAGCAGTGCGGCCAACGCGGCCAGGCTGTCGGCATCGTCCGGCATGAGCTCGACGGCGCGGCGCAGCAGCGGCAGCGCGTCGTCGTTCAGGCCGCGCTGCACCAGCAGGCTCGCCAGTCCGCGCAGGGATCGAACATCGTCCGGCTGTCGTTCGAGCTGCGTGCGATAGGCATCGATGCTCGCGTCGAAGCGTCCGCCCTGGCGCAGCGACAGGATCCAATGGTGCAGCACATCCTCATCGGCAGGCTGCTGCGCCCGCAGCGTGTCGTATGCCTCGATGACGCCGTCGATGTCGCCGCGTGCCCGCGCCAACTCCGCACGTTCGACTGCTGCCGCAGCTGCCTGGTCGGGCAAGGCGGCGAGCCGCTCGAGCGCCTGCTGGGCGCCGTCGAAGTTGCCGCGTTCCCGTCGCGCTCGCAACAGCATGCGCAGCGTCGCGGGGGAATCGGGGCGCAGCCGCAACGCGTTCTCGAGCGCCTTCTCGGCGAAATCCCACTGGCCGTTGCCGATGAGCGCGCGGCCGAAGCTTGCCTGCGTCGCGGAATTGTCCGCATCGAGCGACACCGCGCGCGAGAGGTACTGCACCGCACGCGCGAAGTCGCCACGATCGGCCAGCAAGTTGCCGTAACCGATCAACACGTCCGCGCGATCGCGCTCGGTCAGCAGCGCGCGCTTGAAGTTCTCTTCCGCCCGCGCGTCGTCGCCCTGGATCCGGGCAATGTGCCCGAGCGCGCTGTAGGCGGCGGTCTGGTTGGGGTCGAGGCGCAGTGCAGTTTCGAAGTCCGCACGCGCCGCCGCCCACAGCCGTGCATGGAACTCGATGCCGGCGAGCGTGATGTAGAAACTCGCGCGATCCGGACGCAATGCGACCGCCTGCCGGGCCAGTTGCATCGCTTCGCCGATGGCGCCGCGCTGACGACGCACCACTGCGAGCAGGTGCAGGCCGTCGGGATCTTCCGGGTTGAACTCGAGCCATTCGCGATAACGCGCTTCGGCCTCGGCGAGTCGGCCGGTCTTGTGCAGTTCGTACGCTTGTTCGAGCATCGGCGGTGCGCCAGGGTGCGGCGCGCGGGGGAAGTGGGGCCGCGTAGTTTGCCAGCTTTGCCGATCGCCCCCGCGGCTCCCCGCGGCGGGGCGCGCCGCCACCGGCGGTTTCGGCTACATTACGCGCCCCGCGCGAAGCGACGCCGCGACGAAGGCCCCTGCGCCCGCGTCTTGCGGGTTACCAGGTTGTTGATGCGGCCCGGTTCCACTGGAAGTGAAAGTCGCGCGGGCTTCAGGCGTCGATGCTCACACGACGATCACTCGCGTGCGAGCCGAATATCTCCGAGATCACCAAGGATTCGCTGATGCGCAACCACCTTTACATCGCGTTGTTGGCAACCCTCGCTCTCGGCGCGTGCAACCGCACCGAACAGGTAGCGCCGTCGACAGCGCCGAACGCCCCCTCCGCGCCCACCGCACCGGCTCCGACCAAGGGCACCATCACCGGCATGTTGCGTACACGCGATGGCGCAATCGCCGCGCTGCCCGAGGGCGCGGTCGTGACCGTGCGCCTGCTTGACGGTACGCGCAGCGATGCGCCACCGGCGGAAGTGCTCGCGCAGCCGGTCGCCTCCACGGGCACGCTGCCCATGCCGTACACATTGACGTTCAACCCGAAGACCGTCGAACGCATGGCGACTTACCTGGTGGACGCCAATATCACGTTGAATGGCCAATTACTGTTCCTCACGCCCGACCGCCTGCCGGTGCTGACGCAGGGCGCGGGCAACACCAGCGACATTCCGCTGATCCAGGGTCTCGCGGTCACCGCGCCCGCCACCGAGGCGGATGAAGCGCGGCGTCTCTACGGCGACCTCGAAGCGCAGCTCGGCGCGATGAAGCGCCTGACCGGAAACCGCATCGTGGGCGACACCACGATCGGATGGGATGCATTCGCCGACCTTTCCGGCGTGCGCGTCGTGCGCGAAAACGTCGATTACGGCGAGGCGGGCGGCAAGGCGACGCTGAAGTACGCGTACCGCGATGGCAAGCCCTGGGTCGCGGAGAAAGAGCAGGGTGGCGGCAAGACCCTGGTCGCCTGGGACAAGTTCGGCAACCTCGTGATCCATGAAGTCACGCGCAACGGTGCCACCTCCGAGGCCGGCGACGCGGTCGCCGCGGAACTCAAGCGCGGCAGCGAGGAAATGTACAAGATCGCCGCCGCCGAGCTCTGATCGAACTCATTGTGTCCGGCCGGTCCGATGAGGCCACGCGGTTCTTTCCATTTTCCGGCCGGGAACCGGCATCGCCTGTCGGCGTGGCCCTCAATGTCGGTCATCCCTAGGACCATCCTGCCGTCCTCGATGGGCCTCAATGACAATTCGCGAAGCCGTTTGTCTTGATCAAGCGCGGAACATTCGCGCCTGACTTGCCGTGCTTTTTTGGCGGAGTTCTGATGCGGTGAACTGGCAAGTTCGCGCGTGAGCCGAACGCCGAGCCTCAAACTCGTCACGGGACGCCGAAACAGTGCCCGCTCCCTGGGATAGATTTAATCCGGTTCTTCCCCGGCGCAGCGTCCACGTCGCCGCCCGCGCGCTCGCTCAGGATGCGGCTCGGTCAGTGCCTTCGCGAACGATGGCCAATGGATTTCGGCGTGACAATTCGCACACACCAGAATGCACTTCGCTACTTCTCGACGCACCTCAATCTCGCTGCGATTGGACAGGCAGCGCAAGTCCAACGGGAAGGACTTCGTCGTCGGATCGCAGTGGTGCCAGTTGAGCGCCGCAAGGTTGCTGTCGTACCCACAGCGACTGCAGCGGGCGCCACGTTCTGACAACAACTCAAGCTTGCGTTTCAGTCCGCGTGCTTGCTGCATGACATAGCTTTGATGTCGGTGGTTGGTGTCTGCGTTCTTGCACGAACGGGAACAAAACCGCCGTTGCCTCCCACACAGGGGTCCGCTGCAGGTGGCACAACAGATTGGAGATTGCATACGGTCATCATAATCCGCGCCGCGGTTTTTGTGCGGGTGGAACCCGCATCGGTTGTTACGATGCGCGCAAGGGCCTATAGCTCAATGGTTAGAGCAGCGGACTCATCGACAAGGTGACGCCGATACCGAAAGGGTCGGATGACAACGGGATGAATTCAGGGAAACCGTAGC
>JBKJSW010000287.1:0-9739 GCA_046595765.1 Ahniellaceae bacterium | reverse complement strand
CTGGACGGAATCGACGCCAGGCCCAGCTCGACCGACAGGGTTGCGGCACTGGTGGGCGCCGCGAACGTAGCGAATACAAGAGTGAACAGGGCGAAAGTGCAGGAACGGTTCATGGTGAAGACTCCTAATGCTGTGCGCTCATGGCTCCGCAAGGTCGAATGCTGCGGCCGCTCCAGTATGCCCCTGACGCAGGAATCAATGGCAGTACCGGAAAAGCCGGGTCAGAGTGCAGTTTCGTGGTCACCGCCGACTTGTCAGGTTGCGCCACGAGCACTCGTCCGGAAAACTCCACTCTGACCCCAGATCTCCAGCGGACCCAATCCATGAAACGCCTCCATCAACAATGTGCCGCTGCCCTGCTGTTTTGCCTGCTGGCGACGGCTGCCGCACAAACACCGGCGGCGGCAGATTGCCCCGATCTGTCGTCATTGCAGCCGACACCGACCGCCGCGACAGGCACAACGGAGCAATCGTTGGCAGCCGCCAAGCTCGTCGCCGAGGCCCAAGCCGCCACCGCAGCTGGCATGTCGGATGTAACCCTTGCGAAGGCGATTTCGTTGTACGAGGAAGCAATCCGGACTGATCCGCGCAACGCGCCGGCGTACGCGCAACTCGCCCGCGCCCACTTGCACTCGCAGCGCTATCTCAGCGTGCCGAAGAAACTCGCCCATACGCGCGCCTTCGAGAACCTAGCGAGAGGACGCGAACTGGATCCGGCCAACGTAGTCGGGCTGCATGCGCTGATGGACCAGGTCTTTCTGCGCAACAGGGATTACCAGTGCGCGAAGCTAATCTTGGAAGCCGCACTGCGCCTTGAGCCGAAGAATGTAAGAACCCACGTGCTGTACTCCGAGTTGCTGAGCGGGATGGGCAAGTTCGATCTGGCCTTTGAGCATGCTGACCAAGCGGTAGCGCTTTCCGAAGGCGTTGTGCGCAGGGGTGTTGTGCTGAACCTTGGTCGGCCGCGATTCATGGCCGGACAGTACGACTGGGTCCTCGACCACTACGCAGCGTTTCTGAAAGACAACCCCGGCGCCTCGCTGGCGCATTTCTACCGCAGCCTTGCCTTCGGTGCCAAGGGCAACTTCGAGGAGGCACTGGTCGAGGCGAAGCTTGCGCAGCCGGCGGCCCCTTTGGGCGATGCCGGCGGGATCGCCATGCTCGCCTTGGCCTATGCCAACGCCGGTCAGCAAGACCGGGCGCGGGAACTCCTGGCCGAGCTGCTGGGTCGACACGCCCGCGGCGAGAATGTCGTTGAATATCGGATCGCCGCAGTGTTTGAGGCGCTGGGCGAGCGGGACGTGGCACTGCAGTGGCTGGACAAGGAGATCGAGGATCTCAGTGGCGTCGGCTCATGGCTGCTGTGGCTCAACCAGGACCCGGTCTGGAAAGCGATGCGGCAGGATCTTCGCTTCAGGGAAATCCAACGGCGGGCGGGTTGGTGAGCATCCGACGACCGGCAGAGACCGATCCCTCGGTATGACAACTGAATGATGAGCCTGCTTTCCGAACTCCAACGCCGCAATGTGATCCGCATGGCCGGGCTGTTTCTGGTTGACCGCTTTCTCGTTTTGGCGACGTTTTCGGATGACTCTTGTGGGTCGTTGTCCGCCCGCTAGCCTGCGTTGAAGCGGCGAGGGCACGAGGAGTCGCGTGCGCAGTTGCGCGATCGGTCCGCAATCCGGCTAGAGCAGACATTCCCGATTCGCCGAACGTTTTGAGTCAGTAGGCGCCGCGATGCGGCGTGGGCCGGTTTCGAGTGCTTGCCTCGCAGATGGCGACTAAATGTCGCGACGCTAACGTGGACGTGACCCCGTTGCGGGGTGTATATCGGCAAAGTCGTGACTTCCGAGTACTTGCCGATGCGTCGCGCCTGGTTTCGATTGAACACGATCATCATCCTGGCCCTGTCGGTTGTTGCACTGGGCGGCCCAGGATTCGCCTGGGCTCAGAATCCGCCCCCGCTCACCTTCGCAGTTCCGGCCGTGCATCTCCCCCCGAATCAGGGCTTCGGCCTCGTTTCGGATCCGACGATTCAACCGTACCTCGGGCCGGGTAATCCCGCCGGAGTAGGTCTTTCCCTCGCGATTGATCTGCAAGGGAATGGGCGTCCGGATGTACTAGCTTGTCACGCGTCTTTTCCTCCTCAGCCGCGAGCCAAGGCTCCATGCCGCATATTGCGCCCGCAGTCGGACGGATCTCTGGTGGACGTCACGCGCCAGTTGCTCGGCACCGGCGCGTTAGCGGGCACGGAACACCCCAGGGAATTCGTCGCGGGCGATTTCAATCACGACGGACGCCAGGATGTTTTCGTCGCCGCTCATGGCTACGACACGCAGCCGTTTGACGGCGAAACAAACGTACTCCTCATCTCCAACCTCGACGGAACCTACAGCGACCGATCCTCCACCCTGCCTCAAGCCCCCGACTTCTCCCATTCGGCCTGCGCAGGCGACATCAATGAAGACGGACACCTCGACATTTACGTCGGAAATCTCGATCGCACGGTGGGCCCGTACTTCCTCATCGGCAATGGAAATGGCACGTTCACTCGGACTCAATCGGGATTGCCCACGCAGATTGCCAATGCAGGTGAATCGTTTCTCTCCTGCGCGCTGTTGCAGTCCGATGGCGATGGATTCGTAGACCTTGCGCTCGGAACCTGGAGCGTAAACGGTACCGATAGCGTAATTCTCTTCGGGGACGGGCGAGGCAACTTTACCGGCCGAGACCGTTATGTACTTCCCGCGGCGGCCCACGGCATCGTGCTGGACATCGCTCCGGACGACGTCAACCGCGACGGTCGATCAGACCTTTTCGTCGTGACGCAGGCATCCAATTCCGCGTCGGGGGGATTTGGCCTGCAAATACTAATGAACCAGGGCGATGGTACTTACAGAGACGAAACGACAACCCGTTTGCCGACCTTCACACCACGCAGTGCCGGTCCGTTCTGTGCATTCGTGCGCTTCGCGGATTTCAATGGCGACGGATGGGAGGACTTTTACTGCGACACCAACAGCTGGAACGAAAGCGATCCGCGCGTGTGGCTAAACCGCGCGAATGGAACCTGGGTGCCGGTACAGCCCGGGTCGATGCCGCAACAGTCCACTTCAAACCAGATGCACGCAGTCGATTTCGAAGGGGACGGTCGCTCTGACCTTTTGCGCGTGGGTTTCGGTCCTCCTTCCCCCGATATCGGATATCGATCATGGATGAACCGGACACCGAGAACCGTTCCGAGCGAACCGCTGCTGCGTACGTCGAGCGCGGGCGACGCGCAAGCGACCATTTCTTTCTCCGCACCGCTCAGCAGTGGCGGATCTTCCGTCACCGGTTACACCGCGACTTGCAGGCCCGCCGCGTTCGCGAGCAGCGTTACTAGGTCCGGAACCGCATCGCCCCTGACGGTCACCGGCTTGACGAACGGCAGACGGTACGAGTGTTCCGTAACCGCAACTAATGCTACTGGAAGCAGCCTGCCCTCTGCGACGGCATCAGTACTTCCTGCGTTTGCCAACCTTGGGCCCGGATACACCGGCGCCTGGTACAACGCCGCGCGGGACGGGCACGGCATCTTTATTGAAATCCTTCCCAACAACGTCATGGTCGCCGCGTGGTACGTCTTCTCCCCCGATGGTCAGCAGTCCTGGATTGTCGGCAGTGGCAACATTTCCGGCAACACCGCAGCAGTGGACGGCACTATCGCGAGCGGGGGACGCTTCCTGCCCAACTTCAACCCCGCGCAGATTGTCCGCATACCATGGGGGCGCATGAATTTCACTTTCACCGACTGCAACAACGGCCGGCTCGACTACACCTCTTCAGTGCCGGGGTTTGGTTCGGGGACCATTCCGCTTACCCGGCTTACGCTTCCCGCAGGTTTAACGTGCACGCCGGCCCCGCAGTAGGGCGGCACCGGCGGTGATGTCAGGAAGGGACTCGATTCGGAAGTAACGCACTTTGCTATCTCGCTCGGTGTGACCAAGTAATAAATCGCCCAACGCTTTTTTTAGCCAGCCTTCGTCACAGTGGCGGAGCCGTGTCTGACCGACCGCTCTGGGTCGATCACCGTCCCCTAGCCAGCGGGTGCTGCAGCGGGCGCACCAAGAGTCAGGTGCGCGTCTGCGCGATCGGTCGCAGATCGGGCAAAAACGGACGGTGGAGCAAGCCGATTTGCTTCCCTAAAGCGGACATTCGCTTTGGTAGCGCGTGAAAGTCACAGGCGCTTAGCGCTTTTTCGGTTCCACCGGCGACGGTGGATCTTGACCATTAATATCCGCCGAAACGCGCCAGCCCTTCGGTGTCCGCGTCATCACTACCGCTGCCGAACCGTAGCCTTCAAATGGCCGCCCCTTGTCCATCCCCTTCATCTTGGACTTGTAAGTTAGTACTGCCGAGTTCTCTTCCTGGTAGAGAATTGCATCGTAAATTCTGCCCTCGAAAAGTTGCAGATCGTTTTTCTTATGACGTGCCGTCAGATCGTCAAAGCCAATGTCGCTACCGTTTAGGTCATGATAAAAATAGCTTGAAGAGACCATCGGTCGACGCTTCTCGTCACGGTCTGCTATCGATGTCCAAGCCATCAGGTGTTTCGTATAGTTTTGGACCAGCACCAAAACCTCAGGTTCGGCAGGACGGAGTCCTCCCGTCCGGATATCAATGTCTTGCGCGCGGGCAAATGCCGGAGCCAGTAGCGCGAGAAGAAGGAATCGAATCATGGCGTTGCTCCTTGAGGAGTGCGTCCAAATGGTTGATGAGCTAGAGCGGCGGCAGTGTCAACGAGGCTCTTGATCTGTCGCCTAACGAGGCTGTAGAAAAAGTGGCCCTGACTTTGCTCGCACCGCGCAGAACGAACAAGAAAACTCTCTGAGCTAAGTTTTATCATGTGAGGACCGAGCGCCGGGCGATCCAATGACTGGTTGGGGTCGAACACGGGCCGACGGAGTCGGCAGCGGCTCGCCGCCGTGAGGCGCAAGCTTGGGGGTCCCTCAATCAGTGGGGATCCCCATGAACGTGTCAGAAAACAAGCAACGCAGCCCTTGGAACAAGGGAAAACTGACGGGCCAGAAAGCGCCGCTCCGGGTGGGCGACATCTGGGCTATTCGAGTGCGACTCCAGCTTGCCGACAAGGCGCGAGACCTCGCCCTGTTCAACCTTGCCATCGATTCGAAGCTCCGGGCATGTGACCTCGTCAAGCTGAAGGTGCGCGACATCGCACACGTCACCCAGATCGCCAGCCGGGCGATCGTCATGCAGCAGAAGACCAAGCGCCCGGTTCAGTTCGAAATCACTGAGCAGACTAGGAAGGCGATCCGGGCCTGGATCGAGCTCGCGAAGCTTCAGCCCGACAGCGCGCTCTTCCCCAGTCGCATACACGACTCTCCCCATCTCTCGGCTCGGCAGTACGCGCGGATTGTTCACCACTGGGTTGCAGGAATCGGATTGGACGACACCGCGTATGGAACGCATACGATGCGTCGGACGAAGGCGTCGCTGATCTATCGAAGGACGAAGAACCTCCGCGCGGTACAACTTCTACTCGGCCACACCAAGCTGGAGAGCACGGTGCGTTACCTCGGAATCGAGGTCGATGAAGCGCTTGAGTTGGCCGAGCAAACCGAGGTCTAGGCAGGAACGGCCAAGAGCGCCTGGTCAACGGGCGCTCTTCGGCCAGAATCGGACATTCACTTTTTCAAGTCAGGCGATGGCCAAGAGTAGAAACGTTCCACAGCGGCCGACAGGCGAAAACCTTCACAGTCAACGGAGCTTACTCGTCGTCGCGGCAAGCGCGAGCAGACACAGCGCGAGAATCGCCACGCCGATGTGGGTGAGGACGGGTACAGGCTGCGTAGCGCCACTTCCAGCTCCACCGATGACGACAGTCTGTTCGGATCGTGTGACGCAGAAATTGCCACCACAGTCGGCCAGTCGAAACACGTACTGCCCGGCAGGGAAGCTTCCGATATCGTAGGTTCTCTGTTGTGCAGGCAGATCCGGCAGGCAGGCATCCGAACCCCACAAATCGAAGCGGATGACGTTGCCGGGGAGCGTCGCCACCCTCAGCACCGTTGGCAAAGCATTGCACGCCAAGGGACCTACGCTGACCTGGATCTGGATCGGCTGCCCCGCAGTTGGCGCGGCTGGGATGACGACAAACGTGTACGTCGGACCACCAGCGAACGCAGCGCCGGTGATCGCAAGCAACGCGAAAAAAAGACAGAAAGCGAACTTACGCATGGCAAGGACCTCAGGGCGGAGCGGGTCGGTCATGGCAACTGATGTTCTCAGACACCCAGTCTCCGGCATCGGGCGATCCAGGCATCACGGCAATGCGTCAATTCGAATCGAACCTGGTGCCGCCAGCAGTCGGTCCCTAACGGCCGTCTCAACGCCGCCACTCGGACGAGGATTAAAACTTCATGCCGCGACAGTACCGTTCCTGAACTCACTGGCTGGATCTGTGGAATCTCTAACCGCTACGGCATTTGTCCGTTGCAACCCTTCAGCCGGTTGCAAATCCTCGCCCTGGCAGCTGACGACTTGCGCCAGCGCAATTGCCTAGCACCGCCAAGAGTATGCCCGGCAAACATCGGCCAACAAGAGACGTTCGCCATTGTCGCGTTGGAACAGCCCGTGTCCGGCACCCAGGGCAACACCAGCGGGTGAGAGACCCCACCGCGACGCTCGAGACCGCGTCCCCCGAAACGGGTGTTTACAGCAGTGCTGACATCTTGTTGCGCAACGAAAGCGGTGCGCAGTCGCTGCGCGTGCTCTCCGCAACGTCACTATCATCAGCAGCTTCATCGAGCCGTCGCCGACAGGCCCGCGCCGCCATCTTTAGCCGCAACTCCAGGAGAGCCCCATGCCGATGCGCCTCGCGCCCTGGAATCGCCGTGCTTCCGCAACGGGCACTTCAGCCACAGGGGCATGCAAGCGCTCCTGCGATCTGCCAATGCGCACATTCGCTGTGTACGTGCTGGCGTACGCCACCTCGGCTGGGGCAGCCCAAAGCGACATCGTCGGACCAGCGGGCAGCGGCACATTCGGCACCGCGGTCACGGTGCTTCCCAACGGCAATATCGTGGTTACCGACCCCACCGGGTTGGTGTCGAACGTGGGCGCGGTTTATCTGTACGGCCCCACTGGTGTGCTCATCAGCACGCTGACCGGCAGCACGTCCGACGATAGGGTCGGCAGCGATGGAGTAAGGGTGCTGAGCAATGGCAACTACGTGATTGTCAGCTCTGTGTGGAACAACGGCGCCGTCGTGGACGTCGGCGCGATCACCTGGGGCAATGCCCTGACCGGCGTGTCGGGAGTGGTTTCGCCATCCAATTCGCTGGTGGGCACCACGGCCGGAGATCAAGTCGGAGAGTCTGGAGTTTTCACGCTGAGCAACGGCAATTACGTGGCCGCCAGTCGTTTTTGGGACAACGGCGGCGTCACCAATGCCGGCGCGGCCACTTGGGGCAACGGCAGCACCGGTACAAGCGGCGTTGTCTCGGCGTCCAATTCGCTTGTCGGCACCACCGCCAATAACCAAGTCGGGAACACCGGGGTCACTGCCCTAAGCAATGGCAACTATGTGGTTGTTAGCCGCAACTGGAGCAATGGTACGGTCTTCGGCGCGGCGACCTGGGGCAATGGCAGCGCGGGAACCAGCGGCCCCGTTTCGGCGTCCAATTCGCTGGTCGACGGAAGCTCTTTCGTCACCGCTTTGAGCAACGGCAACTATGTCGTCTCCAGTCCCAACTGGAATAATGGCGCCGTCGCCGCTGTCGGCGCAGCGACTTGGGGCAATGGCGGCACGGGGGCCAGCGGCGCCGTCTCGGCATCCAATTCGCTGGTGGGCACCACGACCAACGACCAAGTAGGGAATTTCGGCGTCACCGCTCTCAGCAACGGCAACTATGTTGTCGCAAGCTCCAACTGGGATAACGGCGCAGTGGCCAATGCCGGCGCGGCAACCTGGGGCAATGGCGTTACTGGGACTACCGGCGTCGTCTCGGCGTCCAATTCGTTAGTTGGCACCACGACCAATGACCAAGTCGCCAGCTCGACAAATAGCGTCACCGCCCTCAGCAACGGCAACTACGTTGTCGCAAGCTACAACTGGAATCACGGCGCAGTCGCCAATGCCGGCGCAGCGAGCTGGGGTAATGGCAGCACGGGCACGAGCGGCCCCGTCTCGGCGTCCAATTCCCTGGTCGGCACCAGCGCCAATGACTCTGTCGGGTCCTCAGTTGCCGCACTGAGCAACGGCAATTATGTCGTTGCAAGCGCCTTCTGGAACAACGTTTCTGTGGCCCGTGTCGGCGCAGCGACTTGGGGCAATGGAACCACGGGCACGAGCGGCGCTGTTTCTACGATCAATTCCCTGGTCGGCACTACCGCGCAAGACCAAATCGGCAGCTCCCGCGTCACTGCCTTGAGCAACGGCAACTATGTGGTCAGCAGTCCCGGCTGGAGTAACGGCGGCGCACCTGGTGTCGGTGCGGCGACCTGGGGTAGTGGCGGCACGGGCACTAGCGGCGTCGTATCGGCGTCCAATTCGCTGGTCGGTACCTCGGCTGGTGACTTTGTCGGGTCGGGCGGCGACTTCGGCATCGGGGCGAGCGCTCTCAGCAACGGCAACTATGTGGTCAGCAGCCCCCGCTGGGCCAACGGCGCCGCCGTCCGTGCTGGCGCCACGACTTGGGGCAACGGCAGTACAGGGACAAGCGGCCTCGTCTCGGCGTCCAATTCGCTGGTTGGCAGGGCCAATGACGAGGTCGGGAACTCTGGCGTCACTGCCTTGAGCAATGGCAACTATGTGGTCAGCAGTCGCTTCTGGGACAACGCCGCCGTTGTCGATGCAGGCGCGATAACTCTGGTCCCTGGCGCGGGTGCTTTTTTAGGAATGATCGACAGGAGCGACAGTGTCCTGGGCACCGTCACGTCTGGAGGAACGAGGATGGTGTTTGGCTACGATGCGGCACGCAACCAACTGGTGGTGGGTCGGCCCGCCAGCAACATCGTCACCCTGTTCGACGATCGGCTGTTTCGCAGCAGTTTCGAGTAGCAACGCTCCTTCCAAAGAAGCCCAAACAAAAATTCAGAAAATCGATGATGCGGGGACGCATCGCCTGCCAATCGATACGCAAGTCATTCCGAAAACCATGGTCAGGTCGCGCCGGGTGACGCCTTTGGGTCGATCAGCGCCCGATAGTCGGCGCACCGCGGCGCTGGTGTGCGAAGCCGGGAATAAGAACAGCGCAAGGACGAAGGCATGGGGCCGCATAGACTCAACTCCAATGGCTAACGCCGTGTTGAACCGCCGCCGCGTGGAGCACGACGGGAAAGCGATGCGATAATTTCGGCGGTCGACTTGAATGGTTAGATTGCGCTGGCATATTTTGCAAGTTCCTTTTGCGCAACTTGTGCGAAGTAACTAGATGCGGTTGCATTCGCGAACACGTGCAGCGCTTCTATCGCTTGGTCGAATTTCCCTTGCGACGCCAGCCGATGCGCTTCGAATGCTGCATCGAGATATGCGCGATGAGATCCCGGATCGGCTTCAACCTCGCGCAGGTATTCTGGCTTCAGGTCGGGACGCGATGCGTGGATGATGTCTCGCGCGTCCCATACCCTAACCAAAGCGTCAGCCAAGATTCGCTTTATGCGCTTCTCTTCCTCAGACCCAACATTGCTGATGCTCCCAGCCGCATCATTGAGATCAGCACAGGCCTGGCCTAAG
>JBKJSW010000241.1:0-4715 GCA_046595765.1 Ahniellaceae bacterium | reverse complement strand
GAACGCTCATCGAGTCCGACAGGGTTTGCTGTTCCCGATTGTCGTCCTGGTGCTGGTTGCGACCGTGTACTGGCCGGGGCTCGACGGCGGATTCCTGTTCGACGATTTCAGCAACCTTGTTCAGAACGAATTCGTCCGTCATGCCACGCTGTCACCCCGCGCGCTTTGGCAGGCGACGTGGTCGTCGCCATCGACCGAACTGCAGCGACCGCTGGCGATGTTCTCGTTTGGTCTCGGTACCGCGATTCACGGGTTTGATCCGTTTTGGTTCAAGGTCGCGAACCTCGCCATCCATCTGGTCAACACGACCCTGCTGGCGATGGTCGGCGCGCGACTCCTGCGTGCGGGCGTCGTCGCCATGCCGCCCGAGCTGCGCTTCAAACTTGCGTGGGTCCTGGCGCTGGCATGGGCCGTCCTGCCTATCAACCTGACCCCGGTGCTCTACGTGGTGCAGCGGATGGAGTCGCTCGCGGCCACGTTTGGTATCCTCGGCCTGCTGGCCTACCTGCGCCTGCGGCAGGACCACGATAGCGCCTCGGCACCATGGCTTGCGCTGGGACTGCTGGCAGCCTTCACTTTGATCGGTCTCACGGCCAAAGAGTCTGCCGCAGTGGTGCCGGCATTCGCCTTCGCTCTCGAGCTGTTGTTGCTCGGCTTTCGCGATCAGGAGCGAACACGACTCGTGTGCTTCCGGCGCGCATGGGCAGGACTTGCACTCGCTGGCTGCGTCGTCGCCACGTGGGTGGTCTACAAGTTTTCCTCGACGATGTACTGGGGCATGCGCGACTTCGACGTCACGCAGCGCCTGCTCACGGAAGCACGAGTGCTGTGGCGCTATGCATATGAAACACTCCTGCCGCTGCCGGGAACGGTGGGCTTTTATTACGACGACATGCCGGTGTCGAGGAGCCTGCGGGTCCCCCTGACCACACTGCCGGCCGTCCTCGCCCATGCGGCGGTCGCAGGACTGGCGATCGCGTTGGCCAAGCGCCGTCCTTTGTTTTCACTCGGGGTCGCGTGGTTCTACATCGCGAATGCCATGACGGCGGGACCGCTGCCGCTCGAGATCGCCTTCGAACACCGCAACTATCTTGCAAGTTACGGCCTGCTGCTTGCGGTGGCGGCTTCGTTGCCTGCGCGCGAACCGATGTCGTTCACGCGGCCGGTCGTGTACGCCTTCGCGCTTTGGCTGTGTCTCGCGGCTGTCGCCACTCACGTCAGGGCGTGGGAATGGTCGCATCCCTACCGGCTGGCATTGGCCAATGCCGCGATTGGGAGCGCATCCTCGCGCGCCCAATACGATCTCGGCATGGCGCACCTTGTGCAGTCCGCTGTCGGGGATTCGGAAGTGAACCGGATCGCGGCGATGAACGCGTTCCGTCGTGCCGCCGAACTCGACGGAGCCAGCTCCGCGCCCGTGGGCGCCCTGGTCACGGTGGACGCCCGCAGGGGTGTCGCGCCCTCACCGCAGGCGTGGAGCGCGCTCAAGGACAAGTTGCGCCAAGGGCCGATCGGCAACGCCGAGATTGCCGTAGTCAAGGACGTGGAAAAGTGCGTCGGCGAGGACGGTTGCGCGCTAACGCATTCACAGGTGAATGAACTCTATGAAAGCGCGCTGGTATCGGGCAGGGACACGCCTGCGCTCTATCTTTTCTATGTCCAGTGGAACATGGCGGAGGGCCACCACGCTGCCAACCGCAGGGTCCTGCGCATGTGCGTAGAGCGCCACCCTTCTGCCTCTCAATGTGCTCGCGAAGCTGCGGGACTCGGCGAGCTCTCATTGCCGCTCGACCCCAACTGAGAACGCCTTCCAGCCCCTTTCCTGAATTCGTTATTCCGCCGATCAGCGGCAGGCATTCGGTAAGTACCTGGCCGGGATGGTGGTACTCGAGCACCGCCAGATGAGCGAGCCTGCGTTCGTCGTCGGCGACATCACCAGGGTGTCGCCGGAAATGAGCGCGTTGGCCCTGAAGGGCGTTGCCGAGGAGTACTCGATCGACACCGCGCCGTTGTTCACGGTAACGCTCTTGACGTAGAGACCCTTGATTTTTGTAGGCGCAGGCAGCCTCGCAGCAGGGTTGTCGGCAGGGTACAGGCCGGTATCGGACATCTTGTCCCAGACGGCCTGCTGAGCGACGGATGACACGTTCAATCCTTCCGATACCTGGGCCCGGATGACGTAATCCTGATAGGCCGGGAGGGCAATCGCGGCGAGGATCGCGATGATCGCGACCACGATCATGAGTTCGATGAGAGTGAAGCCGCGTGCCAAGTTGCGCATGTGAAGGTCCCTGAGTGGCTGCTGTCCGTGCAGCACGCGATCAGGAATAAAGCAACAACCTTGCCAGCAACGAGATATCCCCCGCTTTCACGTTTCCGCAGGAGCACGGGGCGGCAGCCAAGGCTCACTCGATGCCGAGTTTCTTGAGCTTGTACCGCAGCGCCCGGAAAGTGATGCCGAGCTTTTCCGCGGCCTTGGTCCGGTTGTACCGGGTTTCCTGCAGGGTCCGGAGGATCAGGTCGCGCTCGATATTACCGAGGTAAAGCTCGAGATCCGCGGGCCCTGCAGGGGGCTCTACGGGGATGCCGGCCACTACCCCGTCCGCCGCCGCCGGGTCCTCCGACCGCGCCAGCGCGCCGGGCAGGCGCTCGATCTCCCGGATGTCGGCGCGCTGCGTCGGATTATGCACTCGAGGGTCCGTATGGACTGGCGGCGCCGTGCGTGCAGCGGGATGAGCGGGTTGGCCGGTCCCGCCGTCGTGGTGCGGGTCGGACGGAGCGCCCGCGCCTTGTGCCTGCGCCGCGCGAGCCAAAGGCAGACGCAGGTCCGCGGGGTGCAATTCGTTGCCTTCGCTCAGCGCCACCGCGCGCTCCAGGATGTTCTCCAGCTCGCGCACGTTGCCGGGGAAAGGATAGGCCAGCAACGCTGTCTGCGCCTCTGCGCTCAAGTGCAGCGCATCGACGCCGAGCTCCTTGGCGTGATTGGCGAGGAACACCGCCGACAATAAGAGGATGTCGTCGCCACGATCGCGCAGCGGTGGAACCCTGAGCTCGATCACGTTGATGCGGTAGAAGAGGTCCTGCCGGAAACTTCCCGCGGCCACTTCGCGAGCAAGGTCGCGATGCGTCGCGCTGAGCAGGCGCACATCGACCGTGACCTCGCGGTTGGCGCCGACCGGCCGCACGGATTTTTCCTGGATCGCACGCAGCAGCTTGACCTGCATGTGCAAGGGCAGGTCCGCGACTTCGTCGAGGAACAGGGTGCCGCCGCTCGCGGCGGTGAACAGGCCCTGCTTGTCGCCATGCGCGCCGGTGAAGCTGCCCTTGACGTGGCCGAAGAACTCGCTCTCCATGAGCTCGGTGGGGATCGCGCCGCAGTTGACAGGCACGAAGGGCGCGCCGGTGCGCGGGCCCGACTCGTGGATCAGCCGCGCGACGAGTTCCTTGCCGGAACCGGATTCGCCGCTGATGTACACGGGCGCCTGGCTGCGCGCCACCTTGGCGATCAGCGCGCGCAGGTCGCGCATGGTCGGCGAGTCGCCGAGCAGGCGCTGGTCGGCGCCGTCGAGATCCGCGCGCTTGGTGTCCGCCAGCTTGAGCGCGGCCTGCACCAGGCGGCGCAACACGGCGAGGTCGACCGGCTTGGAAACGAAATCAAAAGCGCCGGCCTTGAGCGCGATCACCGCGTCCTGCAGGTTGCCGAACGCCGTGATGACCGCGATCGGCAATTGTGGATGGGCCTTGGCGACGTGCTCGACCAGCTGCTGGCCGGTGCCGTCAGGCAGCCGCATGTCGGTCAGACACAGTGCGTAGGCGTTCTCGGCGAGATGCGCGCGCGCGTCCGCCACAGTCGCGGCAGTGTCAACATCGAGGCCAAGTCGACCGAGCGTGATCGAGACCAGCTCGAGGATGCTCGGCTCATCGTCCACTACCAGTGCGCGCCGTCGCATGAGTCCCCTGTCCGCCCCGTTGCTGGATGAATCCTAGCAAGCGGCGACGGCTTTCACCGCGAGGGGCGCGTCAGAGCCGGCATTTCTCCGGTGTCGCGGGTGACAGCGGTGACCGAGTGCGACTCGGGGAACTGGATGCGAAAGCAACCGCCGCCGCCCGCCACGGGCGAGTAGCTGAGGCGCGCGTCGTTGGCCTCGCACAACTGTCTCGCCAAGTAGAGACCAAGACCCGTGCCGTGCTCGTGTGTCGTGAAGAAGGGTTCGAACACCCGCTCGATGAGCTTCTGCGGCACACCCGGGCCGCGATCGATCACGTCGAGCTGCGGCAGGCCGCGCGCGTCACGACCGACCGCGATGACGATGCGCGCCGGCTCGTCGGGCAGGCGCCCGTAACGCAGCGCGTTCTGCAGGAGGTTGCCCAGCACCTGGTCGAGCTGGCTGGGATCAACCAGCACCGGGATCTTCTCGCGCGGCAGCTTGAGGGTGAGCTGGTCCTCGCCCACCAGCGGCTGGTTCTGCTGGTGGCGTCGGCAGTGATCGCTGACCCACGCGCCGAGGTCGATCATCTCGGGTTGCGAGCGCTCGCGCCGGGCAAGATGCAGGACGTTGTCGACGATGCCGTTGAGTCGGCGGCACTGGTCGCGGATGATTTCGACCATCCTCTGGTCGGCGAGGTCGATGGTGTCCGACTCGTCGAGCAGCTGCGATGCGTAGCTGATCGACGCGAGGGGATTGCGGATCTCGTGCGCGATGCTTGCCGCCAAC
>JBKJSW010000078.1:0-3564 GCA_046595765.1 Ahniellaceae bacterium | reverse complement strand
AGCGAACTCAGCGGCTACACCATCTCCCTTTCCAACTTCGGCATGTTCGCCGGACGCTACGCCACGCCGATCGTCGTGCCGCCCACCGTCGCGATCGTGGCCGCAGGACGCGGCCGCCACCAGATGACGCCGGTCATGGGCGGGTTCGAATCGCATCGCGTGGTGCCGCTGTCGCTGACCTTCGATCATCGCGCCTGCACCGGCGGCGAGGCGGCGCGGTTCCTCAAGGCGCTACTGGACGATCTCGCGCTGCAACGTTGACCTCGGCTTCTCGCGACAATCCCCCCATTGCGCGGCGATCCCGGTTTTTGTAGAGAGGAGCTTGCTCCGCTGCTCTTCGCTTCGCACACCCCTTGCAGCCGAGCAAGCTCGGCTCTACAGGAGTAACGACATGGCGCATCGCAGCCGGCTGGGTGGTTTCATCGTCGACTGCAACACCGACGATCTCGATGGCGCGGCGCGATTCTGGAGTGCCGCGTTTGGCCTCGAGGTCGGCGAATCCACCCAGGAGGGCGATGCGGCGTACGTCATGCTCGACGGCAGCGACTTGCACATCGAAGTGCAAAAGGTCGCGCACCCGTCACGCGTGCACCTCGACATCGAGGCCGACGACATCGATGCCGAGGCCACCCGCCTCGAGGCACTCGGTGCCCGGCGCATCGGCTTCGTCAAACGCTGGTGGGTGATGGAAGCGCCGACGGGCCAACGCTTCTGCGTGGTCCGGATGCTCTACCCCGAACGGGGTGCCGCCGCCAGGGCCTGGGACTGACAAGTCGCCCTTGCTGTTCAATCGGCGGGGCGCCGCGCACAATGCAACCACGTCCCGACTGCGGATTCCCATGTCGCGCTTGTCAGACCCCGCAGCCAACGATGCCGTAAACAAAGCGCCGGTGCCGGGTGCCTTCGAGCGCCTGTACGACGAACTGCACGTACTCGCCCATCGCCAGCTCGCGCGCTTGCCCGGCACGATGCAAACCACGGGCCTTGTGCACGAGGCGTTCCTGAAACTGGTGACAGTCGATTCGGATTCGCTCGAACGCGCGCACTTCCTCAACCTTGCCAGCCGCGCCATGCGGCAGATCCTGGTCGACGCCGCCAAGCGAAAATACGCGGAAAAACGCGGCGGCGGGCTTGCCATCACCGCGCTCACTGGCGAACCCGGTATCGCCGCGCCGGAGCCCGCCATCGACGTGCTCGAACTCGATCGCGTGCTCGCCCGGCTCGAGGCCGTGGACGAGCGCTCGGCGCGCCTGGTGGAGCTGCATTTTTTCGGCGGACTCGACTTTGCCGCCGTCGCTGAAACGCTCGGCGTATCGCTCCGCACCACGATGCGCGACTGGCGTGCCGCCCGCGCACTGCTGCATGCGGAATTGAGCAGCGCCTAGACATGAGCGAAGCCGTGTCGGATACCGCGACTTTGCAACGGGCACTGTCGATCTTCCGCGAGTTGATCGAATTGCCGGAATGCGAGCGCGTGGCCTGGTTCGAGGCCCGCTGCGCACACGACCAGCCTCTGCGCAACGCCGTCGAGCGCCTGCTCGCGGCGGACAGTGCGACCAGCGGTCCGCTCGACGATCGTGCGGCGTTGTTCGCCGCCACGCCCGGGCAGACCAGCACGCGGTTCGCCCACACCGAGGTGGCTGCGGGTCCGCGCCAGGACAACGAGGCTCGCCTTGGGCAGCACGTGGGTGCGTACCGCCTCGTGCGCCTGCTCGGCCACGGCGGCATGGGCGCCGTCTATCTTGCGGAACGCAATGCCGGCGGCTTCACGCAGCAGGTGGCACTCAAGCTCATCCGCAGCGGCTACGAGGGCAGCGACGCGCGCCGCCGCTTCGAGCGCGAGCGCCAGATCCTTTCCCGACTGCAGCATCCCTCCATCGCGCGGCTGTACGACGGCGGCGTTCTCGAGGACGGCTCGCCGTGGTTCGCGATGGAACTCATCGAAGGCGAAACCCTCAGCCAGTGGTGCGCGCGCTGGGCGGTGTCGGTGCGCGATCGTGCCGCGCTGTTGCTGCGCATCACCGAGGCGGTGCAGTACGCGCACCAGCAGCTGGTGATTCATCGCGACCTGAAGCCTTCCAACCTCCTCATCGACCGCGATGGCGCGCCGCACGTGCTCGACTTCGGGATCGCCGCGCTGCTCGATGAGCAGGACGAAGACGACACGTCGCCCCGCACTTTCATCCACACGCCCGAGTATGCGGCGCCGGAGCAGATCCGCGGCGATCCGCACAGCGCGGCGACGGACGTGTTCACGCTCGGCATCATCCTGTGCGAACTGCTGGTCGGCGCGCGGCCCTTCCACCAACCCAACGCGACCCCGTTCGCGATGCAGCGCGCGGTCCTCGAGCGCGAGGCGCCGTCGTTGCAGGCGATGCTGCCGACCGACCGCGACCAGGCAAGCATTCTGGCCGCCCAGCGCGGGGCAACTGCTGCGCAGCTGCGACGGCAGCTCGCCGGCGATCTCGACCTCATCGTGCACAAGGCGTTGGAAAAACGCCCACAGGATCGCTACCCATCGGTAGCGGCGATGGGTGAGGACCTGCGCCGCTACCTCGACGGGCGTGCACTGCTCGCGGTGCCACCGACGTTTGCCTACCGCTCGGGCAAATTCCTGCGCCGCCATCGCATGCCGATCGCGGCGGCGTTCGCGATCTTCGCCGTGCTGGTGATCGCGACCGGCGTGAGCGTCGCGCAGGCGCAAGCTGCGCGCCGCCAGGCAGAGCGCGCCGAGGCGGTAAAGCAGTTCATCGTGTCGCTGTTCCAGGAGGCAGGTCCGGGCGCGGTGGAGGGCGAGCCGGTGACTGCGAAGTCGCTGCTGGACGGCGGTAGCGCCCGCATCACCGAAGAACTCGCCGACCAGCCACGCACCGCGGGCGAATTGTTCAACTCGATCGGCAATGCCTACCTCTACCTCGGCGATTTCGCTGCGGCGCGCAAGCAGCTGGAAGCGGCGCTGGTCCGGCTGCCACCCGAGGGCGACACGCTGCGCCCGCGTTTCGACGTGCTAGTCGACTTGGTCGACATGGCCTCGCACCAGGACGACGTGGCGAATGGCCGACGCTGGACCGCAGAAGCGATGCAACTGCGCGATCGCATCCGTGCGGACCAGCGCGGCTGGCGCAGCTGGCTGCGTGCCACGCCGACGCTGCGCAACTATTTTGGCGATGCGATGCAGGACATCGACTCGCGCGCCGAGGATCTCGACCTCGCACGTGCGCGACTGTTCGATCAGGGCGACTCGAAAAAGCCCGGGCTCGAGCTTCGCCGCGTGGTCGCGGAAGCCCGACTCGCGCGCAAGGGCGAGCACGAGACGCGCGTACGCGTTGCCCTGAACGACTACGCGCTCGCGCTCTCCGACAGCGGCGACTACCAGGGTGCCGCGCGCATCCTGCGCCAGGTGGTCGGCGACAACGAAAAGCGGCACGGCCCGGGTCACGGCTCGGCGCTGAAGCCGCGCCACAACCTCGCCATCGCCCTGCGCAACCTCGACCAGCTTGCGGAGGCGGAGGTCATCGCGCGCGAGAACTTCGCGATCTCCCAGCGCGTGCTGCCGCCCAAACA
>JBKJSW010000205.1:0-17484 GCA_046595765.1 Ahniellaceae bacterium | reverse complement strand
CGATCCATGTCCGAGCCTGAAACGTTCACGACGCTCGACGCAGCTGTCACACGCATCGTCTCGACTGTCGGGAAGCGCGTGGTGCTTGCCGCGCCGCTCGGAATCGGCAAGCCCCATCGCCTGCTGAACGCGTTGTATGCGCGTATCGCTGCCGACACCGGGCGATCGCTCACCATCCTCACCGCGCTTTCGCTGACGCCGCCCACTGCGACCGGGGATCTGGAACGCCGCTTCCTGGATCCGTTCGTCGCGCGACACTTCGGTGGTGACTTCGTCGCTCTCGACTACGCCAAGGCCATGCGCGACGACAGCTTGCCAGCCAATATCACGGTGGAGGAGTTCTATCTGCAGTCGGGCGCGTTGCTTGGTTCCCGCACGGCGCAGCAAAACTACATGAGCGTGAACTACACGCACGTCGCGCGCACGGTCGCGCAGCGCGGCGTCAACGTGCTGGTGCAAAAAGTCGCGCGGGAGCCGGGTGGCACGCGCCTGTCGTTGTCGTCCAACCCTGATCTCACGTTCGATCTGGTGGACGCTTGCGCAAGTCTCGGCGTGCCGCGCCCATTGCTGGTGGCGGAGATCGACGCCGCCCTGCCATGGCTCGACGGCCCGTGTGCGGTGCCGGCCGATTTCTTCGATGCCGTCGTGGACTTGCCGGGTACAACGCCGGAGCTGTTCGCACTGCCGCGCCAGCCCGTGGGCGACGCGGAGTACGCCATCGGTCTCTACGCCAGCGCTCTCGTTCGCGACGGCGGTACGCTGCAGATCGGCATCGGCGCGCTTAGCGACGCGTTGTGCCACGCACTGGTTCTGCGGCACACGCGCAACGACCAGTACCGCGCCATTCTGCATGCGCTCGACCCCGACCTGCACACGCACCCGAGCGTTATCGCAAGCGGCGGCCTCGACGAGTTCTCGACGGGCCTCTACGGCGCCAGCGAGATGGTCAATGATGGTTTCCGATTGCTTGTCGACGCCGGCGTCATCCGGCGCCGCGTCGTCGACGATGTCGCGGTCATGCAGCGATTCGAAGCCGGCTCCGCGACCGACGACGATCGCGAGATGCTCGCGCGTGACGGCCGCATTCTCGATGGTGCGTTCTATCTCGGTTCGAAAGAGCTGTATCGATGGCTGCGCGAACTGCCATCTGAGGTCGCGCGGACCATCGGCATGACGCGTGTTTCTCACATCAACGAACTCTACGGGGGCAACGAGGTCCTCGAGCGCCTGCAGCGGCGCGACGCGCGCTTCTTCAATACCTGCATGATGATGACTGCCCTCGGCGCTGCGACGTCGGATGCGCTGGACGATGGTCGCGTGGTGTCCGGCGTGGGCGGCCAATACAACTTCGTTGCGATGGCCCACGCGCTGCAGGATTCGCGTTCGGTGCTCATGTTCCGTGCCATCCGCGACGCCGGCGCGCGCACCGAGTCCAGCGTGCGCTGGAACTACGGCCACACCACCATTCCCCGGCACCTGCGCGACATTGCGGTGACCGAGTACGGTATCGCCGACCTGCGCGGAGCCACCGACGAATCCTGCGTCAGGGCGATGCTCGACGTCTGCGACGCGCGCTTTGAAGAGGCGCTGCGCAGCAAGGCGATTGCCTCGCTCAAGCTGGCGAGTGGGCATCCGCAATCGGCCCGTGCCCGGCGCAACACGCCTGCGGCGATCCGGACTGCGCTGCAGCCGTTTCGTTTCGACGGAACGCTGCCCGACTACCCCGCGGGGAGCGACTTCACCGCTGCCGAACAACGGCTGGTCCGGGCGCTCGGCTGGTTGAAGGCGCAGGCGCGAACGCCGGCGGGAAAAGTGACGCTAATGCTGCAGGCGATGCTTGATCGCGGCGAGCGTGACGGGGAAGCGCTGCAACGCATGTCGCTCGCCGCGCCCCGCACGCCCGGCGAGCGGATCAGTGCGCGATTGCTCGATCACGCGTTGCGGCGAACCTCGTCAGTAGCTGTCTGAAGCATGACCATTTGCGCCGATCGCCCCCATGCGACGTGCGTGTCGCTCCCTGCGCGCGGCAAACTGGGCCACCGGATCAAATGGTTGCGCCCATGAATCATCTTTTCGAACTTTCGATGCCGTGGTGGGAATTCTGCCTGCGCGCGACCGCGGTGTACGCCGTCCTGCTCGGTTTGATCAGGTTGACCGGAAAACGCACGGTGGGACAGTTCACGCCTTTTGACATGGTGCTGCTCGTGCTGCTCGGCAACGCCGTGCAGAATTCGCTCATTGGCAAGGACAGTTCGCTACTGGGGGGTGTGATCCTTGCGGTCACTCTCATGAGCCTGAACTGGACGATCGGCTTTGTTTCTTCGCGCAACGCCAGGATCGACCGTATCGTCGAAGGCGACCCCGTCCTGCTCGCGCGCGACGGCAAAGTCTTTCACCGGGTGCTGAAGCGCGAGCACATCAGCCCGAGCGACTTCGACGAGGCGTTGCGCGGACACGGACTGATAGACGCCAGCAACGTGCACAGCGCATTCCTCGAAACCGACGGCAAGATCAACGTCATCAAGCGCGACAGCAACTGACCGACCTGTTCGCGAGCGAGCCCTCGGCTCAGCGCGCTCCGCGTTCCTCGCGAGGCTTCGCCTTGCGGTCCCGCAGTAGCGCACTCGACACGAGGCTCAGGCCGAGCGTGAAGGCAACGAGGAACAGCACCATCGCAAAAGCCGGATAACCGAACAGGCGCGGCCCTCCTTCCGCGCGCATCAGCATCGCGGAGGCGACGATGAGCGCCGCCGTGATCAACCCGGTGCTGATGCGGTTGGCGATCTTCTGCAGGTTCTCCATGAGCGGCGAATCTTCCAGGCCAGTCAGTCGCACCTGCATCCGGTTCTCGGCCAGAAGCGACAACACGTCGGTGACCTTGCGTGGTGCCTCGCGCAGTAGTGTCTGCACTTCCATCATTTCCGTCGCGAGGTTCGACCATGACAGCGACTTGCGGGCGCGCTGGCTCATGATCTGCTCGAGATGGTCCTCGACTACGCGTTTTACGTCGAGGTTCGGATCGAGTGCATTGCAGATCGCCTCGAGGTGCGAAAGCGTCCGACCGAGCAGGCTCAATTCCGCAGGCGTGCGCAATCCGCACTGCGTGGCGAGGCGCACAACCTCGAGCAGCAAGCGGCCTTCGGACACGGACTTTGAACCCGAGTGCGCGGCGTAGCGACCGACGTACTGCGACACCTCGCGGATGTACTTCTCGCCGTCGAAATCTTCCAGGCGGACTCCCATCTGGATCGTTTCGTTGGCCGCCTCCTCACCGCGGCCGTCAACGGCCGCGAACAGCAGTTTCAGCAACCGTTCGCGCTGCTTCGGCGGCACGTTTGCCACCATGCCGAGATCGAAGATCGCGAGCTTGCCGTCCGCGGTCAGCAGCATGTTGCCGGGATGCGGGTCCGCGTGGATCTCGCCGTGCACGAACATCTGGTCCAGATAGCCGCGCATCAGCACTCCAGCGAGGGCGCCGAGATCCTGCTCGGTGCGGCGCACACCTGATATGTCGGTGACCTTGGTGCCCTTGACGCGCTCCATGGTGAGCACGCGCGCGCGCGTGAAATCCATGAACGGCGCCGGCACGTGCAGTTCCGGATAGTCCTTGAAGTGCTCGGCGAAACGCAGCAGGTTTTCCGCCTCGGTCTGGTAATCGAGTTCCTGCATGAGCGTCTTGCGGAATTCGTGCACCCAGTCGGCAAAACGCAGGCGCCGGCCCAGATCCGTCATGCGATCGGCGCGCGTCGCAAGGCTTGTAAGCACATCGAGATCCGCCTGCAGCCTTGGCAGTACATCCGGCCTCTGCACCTTGACCGCGACCTCGCGACCGTCGCGCAGGGTGGCGGCATGCACCTGCGCGAGCGAGGCGCCGCCGAGCGGCTTCTCGTCGAAGGAGGCGAAGATCTTGTTGATGCGGAGTCCGAGTTCGCTCTCGACCACTTCTCGAATCTGCTCGAACGGAACTGGCTCGACCTTGTCCTGCATGCGCTCGAGCGCTGCGAGATACGCCGGGGGCACCATGTCCGGGCGTGTCGAGAGCGCTTGGCCGATCTTGACGAAGGTCGGCCCGAGCGCTTCCAGATCCGATACGAATTCCTCGGGACGGCCGTCAGCGATGTCTCCGGCGGGCGCATCGACTGACTGCGAGGCGTCGACGTCGATACCCGTGAAAACGCCCGCGCTACGGTACTTGAGCAGGAATTTGACGATCTGCGCAGTTCGCGCAAGGCCGCTCGCGGGCGGAGCCGCAGGAGCAGGCTCGGCCGCGGGCGCGGGGCCGGATGCGGCCGCGGGGGACATCGAATCGGCCATGGAACGAGCGCCCTGCAATCAAGGAAGCGCGCGAGGGTAATTACCGAATCCGCAACAGATGCCAACTAAGGCGTTGCAATCCGACACCTCGTTCATGCTGTGGAAAGCCCCAGTTTGAACCGGAATCAATCTGTCCTCAGGCGGCTGCCGGACAGCCGTCCGCCGCTTGCATGCGCCGCAAGCGCGGGGTCGCACCGCTGAGCACGTGGCTGTGCGCCGCACACACGTCGTGGAATGACTGAACTTGCAGCGGATCGTCGCTCGGCAGCGGATACGCGCAATAGAGCTTCACTGATTCTTCCAGGCAGACTACGTGCCACAGACCCTCGAGCCGCAGCAGCGCCTCATGTTGCCCCTGGTTCCAGAGGATGGCGACCATTTCACCAAATCCCCTGACCTTGCGACCGTTCTGGCGGGCCAGGTGGAGGATGGTCTGGATGCGCGCGCGAAAGGCCTGCTCGTCTGGAAGCCCGTTGATCATGAATTGCGCGAGCAGTTGCTCGGCGTCGATGGGGACGTACAGACCCTTCCAGCGGGCCGCCACGAGGTCGAGGCCGTGCTCGCGCATCCGCGCCTCGAGGCTGGTGATGTGTTCGGCAACGGCGATGACGATGGTCGCCTCTCCGGCCGCAACTCCAGAGCGCACGAAATCATCGAGGGTTTCGAAGAGTGTTGCCTTGGAATCGTAGAACTGCACCAGATGCTCGCAAGGCGCGAGTTCATCCCAGGCAATGTCGGTCCCGAGTTCGCTCTGAGTGTCGTTCACTCGCCCAGCCTCCATCGAAGGTGCTGAAAAGTCTACCGCCCGCGGCCCCGCAAACGGCCGTGTGTGCCGCCAAACCGTAAGGACGGCCAGAAAAGGTTAATCAAGCTAAGTGGTGCGCAAATGAATCGGGATCACGCTGCCACGTAGATTGACCGCAATGTAAATCGGCGGGGTCATTGGCCATCGATTCGATGCGCGCCGGCTTCGTCGATGCGGTCGTCCAGGCGCTGCAACCGCTTCTCCAGCGCCGCGACCAGCTTCGCCGCCGCCGCGTAGGCGGGCTTCGATCGGCCATTCCACGCGTCGCGTTCCTGTTGCGCCTCCGCCAGTCGCAGTGCAAGTACCTGGCGTTCACCCAACTCGTTCATTGCCGACATCTGCAGCGAATTTAACGCATTGAATAATGCGACCCATGAAAAAACCGTATAGAAAAGGCCATCGAGGGCGCAGTAGCGACGTTGTAGGGACTGTTCAATTCGCTGCAGCCAAGGCATCTGCGGCGAATTGCTCAAGTCACTGATTCATATGGTGGCCGGGGACGGAATCGAACCGCCGACACGAGGATTTTCAATCCTCTGCTCTACCAACTGAGCTACCCGGCCAATAGCCGCCTTGCGGGAATGTGTCCCCAGGGACGCATCACTTGCGAGGCTTTTCGTAACGCCGCGCCATTGCAGTGCGGGGCGCGCATGGTAGCGGTGCGTGCGTTGAGCGGCAACCGCGGCGCGAGGCAACCGCCCGGCTCGAAACGATCAGCTGGCCTCGGGGGTGAATCCGGCGGGTTTCTCGGCGCCGCTACCGAACAGGAATTTCTCCATTTCAACGGCGAGGAACGCTCGCGCTTTAGGATCGATGGCAGACAGGCGATTCTCGTTCAACAGCATGGTCTGGTGTGCGAGCCACTCGCTCCAGGCCTGTTTCGAAATCCCGTCGAAGATGCGCTCGCCGAGCGCGCCCGGCCACGGTGGATAGTCGAGCCCCTCCGCGTCGCGCTGGAGTCTCGTGCAGTAAACGCTACGTGGCATCGGTGGCTTCCGGTAAGCGGGTCAGGAGTTTTCGAATGGGGGCAGGCAGGCCGATCGCGTCAAGTTCCTCCGCGGCGAACCAGCGGCGGGCATCCGATTCCGCCACCGCGCACGCTAGCGCGTCGATGTCCGCGAGGGTAGGGCGCAGGGTCAGGTCGAAGTGCGTGAAGGCGTGCCTGACCGGATCCAGGTCCTGCACCGCAAGCGCGCGGCTGGAAGCCCGGTCGCAATGCGCCTCCAGCCGTGCAGTTACAGACAGCAAATGGGAGTGCAGTGCATCCCGGTCCGGAAACTCCGGAAGACTCCAGAGCCCGCCCCAGACGCCCGTCGGGGTACGGCGCTCGAGCCACAAACGCCCCGTGCCATCGCGCAGGACCAGGGCCAGGTACTCGCGCTGCGTCCGCGTCGGACGTCGCCGCGGTCGCGGCAGTTCGTTGGTGAGTCCACCAAGCGAAGCAACGCAATCGGCGCCGACCGGACACCGCACGCAACGCGGCCGTGCGCGCGTGCACACGGTGGCGCCCAGATCCATGATCGCCTGGGTGTAGTCCGCGATGCGGTTCGAAGGCAGCAACGCGTCGCTGAGGTTCCAGAGCTGCATCTGCACCGGGGGCGACAGCGGATCGCCTTCGATCGCGCGATGACGGATCAGCACGCGCCGCACGTTGCCGTCGAGTATCGGTGCGCGCTGGCCGAACGCGAGCGCGAGAATCGCGCCGGCAGTCGAACGCCCGATGCCGGGCAGTGCCCTCAGTTCCACGAGCGTATCGGGCAGCTGGCCGCCATGTCGTTCCACACAGAGGCGTGCGGCGCGTTGCAGGTTGCGCGCACGGCTGTAATAGCCGAGCCCGGACCACAGCGCGAGGACCTGGTCGTCAGGCGCCGCCGCGAGCGCGCGGAGGTCGGGCAGCGCGGCGATGAAGCGCAGGAAATACGGGACGACGGTCGCGACCTGCGTCTGCTGCAGCATCACCTCGCTCAGCCATACGCGATAGGGCGAGCGCGGAAGTTGCCAGGGCAGGTCGTGTCGACCCGACGCGTCGAACCACGCCAGCAGGCGCGCTGCGAAGTCTGGGTGCCCGGTCATCCATCGCCGCGTGGCGGCAGCAATCCGTCGACGAACGCGGCGGCATCGAAGATGCGCAGGTCTTCCAGTTTCTCGCCGATGCCGACGTAGCGGATCGGGATCCCGAATTCGCGCGCCAGTGCGAACACCACTCCACCTTTCGCGGTGCCGTCGAGCTTGGTCACGGCGAGTCCCGTGACACCCGCCGTCTCGCGGAACATCCGCACCTGGCTGATGGCGTTCTGACCAGTCGTGCCGTCGATCACCAGCAGCACCTCGTGCGGTGCCGATGGCTCGAGCTTGCCGAGCACGCGGCGGACTTTCGCGAGCTCGTCCATCAGGCCCGACTGATTGTGCAGGCGCCCGGCGGTGTCGATGATGAGCACGTCGACGTCTCGCGCGCGTGCCGCCTGCAGCGCGTCGAACGCCACGGACGCGGCGTCGGCTCCCTGGCCCTGCGAGATCACGGGCACCGCATTGCGCTCGCCCCACGCCTTGAGTTGCTCCACCGCGGCCGCGCGGAAGGTATCGCCCGCGGCGAGCAGCAACCGGGCGCCGTCGTCCTGCATGTGCCGCGCCAGTTTGCCGATGGTCGTGGTCTTGCCGACGCCGTTGACGCCCACCACCAGCAACACGAATGGGCGCCGGCTGTCGTCGACGACGAGCGGCTGCTCCACGCGGCGCAGCATGTCCAGGAGGTCCGCGCGCAGCGCGGAATACAGCGCATCGGCGTCGGCGAACTCGCGTGCCTCCATGCGGGTGCGCAGGCCACCGAGCAACGTGGTGGCCGCGGCAATGCCGACATCGGCGCCGAGCAGCGCGGTTTCCAGTTCGTCGAGCAGGTCTTCATCGAGTTTCGGGTTGCCGGACAGCAGCCCCGCGAGCGCGCGCCCGAGGCCGTTGCCGCTCAGGCGTTCGCGCCACGCGGTGGCTTGCCGGGCCCGCTCCTGCGCGTCCTCTTCGCTGCGGGACCGTTCGCGGGCCGCTGCTGCTTCCAGCTCCGCGCGCGCGGCCTGCGCGGTGGCAACAGTGTCCGACGTTCCCCAGGCGGCGACGACCTCGTCCAGCGTCCATGCGGGCTGCACGCGGGCGACCGTGGCGGTAGCAGGAGGTTGCTGAGAGGGCGCGCTTACCGTCGTGGCGTCAGGCGCGGCGCCTGCAACGTCGGTCGCGGCGCGCCGACGGAAAAATCTGAGCATGGATCGGGGCAATCGACGAGAATCGCCGGCATGCTAACACCGCGCCGAAACGCTTCACCGTCCACCCTTCGCGCCGAAGCCGAGCGCGCCGGCAAGGTCCGCGTGATCGGCGGCAGCCTGCGCAATTCGCGCTTGCCGGTGCTGGATCGCGCGGGATTGCGGCCAACGCCGGATCGCGTCCGTGAAACGCTGTTCAATTGGCTCGCGCCGACGCTGGAAGGAGCGCGCTGCCTAGACCTGTACGCGGGCAGCGGGGCGCTCGGCATCGAGGCGCTGTCGCGCGGCGCGGATTGGGTGGATCTCGTCGAGTCCGAACGCGACCTCGCCGAAAACCTGCGCGACCAGCTGATGCGCCTGCAGTTGACGGAACGCGCGCAGGTGCGGGCGGTGTCCTGTGATGGGTTCCTGCGTGAAACGCCGCTGCAGCCGTACGAAGTCGTGTTCCTCGATCCACCTTACGCCGCGCACGCCTGGTCCGGCTCGCTCACCGCGCTCGCAGGCGATGGTTGGCTGCGTCCCGGTGCGCTCGTGTACGTCGAATGGCCCCATCCTGGACGCCCCGAGCTGCCCGACACATGGAGCTGGTGGCGCGAGAGCCGGGCCGGAGCGGTCGGCTACGGACTTGCCCGGGTCGCCGACGCTGCAAACGGCATCCAGTAGACTTCGGTGATGCCAAACAGCGCCATGGAAACCTCTGCCGCAGTGGCACGTCGCGCCCGCACTGCGGTCTATCCCGGCACCTTCGATCCGATCACCAACGGACATGTCGACCTGGTCGTCCGCGCAGCACCGCTGTTCGAACGCATCGTGGTCGGCATCGCCGAAAGTCCGGGCAAGAGTCCCGCGCTGCTGCTGGATCAACGCATCGACCTCGCGCGCGAGGCCTTGAGCGACATTCCCAATATCGAAGTGGCGGGATTTCACTGCCTGCTGGCGCATTTCGTGCGCCAGTGCGACGCTGGCGTGATCTTGCGCGGCCTGCGCGCCGTGTCCGACTTCGAGTACGAGTTCCAGCTCGCGAGCATGAACCGCCATCTCATCCCGGAAGTCGAAACGCTGTTCCTGACGCCGGCGGAAAACTACAGTTTCATCTCTTCCACGCTGGTCCGGGAAATTGCCCGGCTGGGTGGCGACGTATCCGGATTCGTGCATCCTTCCGTGCAGCGCGCGCTCAACGCACGCTGGCAACCCGTTCCCTGTTTACCCGAGAGGACTTCGTGATGGGCAAGTACATTCGCATGCTGCTGCTGGCAGTGCTGGCGCTGGGCGTCGTCGTCGCCTGCCAGAAGAAGGAAGCGGCGCCCGTGGCCGCGGCACCTGCTCCGATCCTGAGCGTTCCGACCGGCAACGACACCGCCGCCTGGAAGGCGTACGTGCAGCAGCAAGTCAACATCGAGCTCAAGGGTGAATACATGCGCGGCCGCCCTTATATCTATTTCGTGCCGATGGGCGAGGACGAAGAGTCGAAGCGCCAGTATGAAGCCCAGCTCGACTCCGTCGCAGGCTCGGTCGCGCGCGGCATCCAGTCGGGTTCGATGATCGTGTTCGCCTCGCCGGACTCGGTGAAACTGGCGACCCTGGTCGAAGAGTCGTTCAAGCTCGCGGCGCCGAAGTCGCTGAAAGGAGTGCGTGTGCTTTTCATCGGCAGCGCCACCGAGCGCGATCGCGTGACCACGGCAGTGGCGCCTTCCGAGGCCACGTTCAAGTTCATCGCCACCAGCTGACCATGGCCGTTTCGTAGGTCAGGTCGCAGCAGCGACCTGACAAGCAGTCGTTGATGCGTCAGGTCGCAGCGACCTGACCTACGACGAACCGGAAAGCGAGCCGCGACTAAATGGCACTGCGCATAAACGATCTCTGCGTCAACTGCGATGTCTGCGAACCGGTCTGTCCGAATCAGGCCATCGCCCAGGGCGAGGAGATCTATGTCATCGACCCACGGCGATGCACGGAATGCGTAGGGCATTACGATGAGCCGCAGTGCGTGGTGGTGTGCCCGGTCGAGTGCATCGACCTCGACCCTGAACTCGTCGAAAGCCGCGAGGAACTGATGGCGAAGCTCGCGAGCTTGACGGCAATGGCGGTGGCGACATGAAGCCGGCGCCGCGCGTGCCGGCGTGGATTGCGTTGCTGCTGCTGATGTGCACGGGCCACGCGGATGCCGCCGACGGCTGTGGGGGTTCTGCCGATGCCTCTGCGCGCGACGCTGGCGCACCGGTTGCGGCGAACTCTCCCGCGACAACGACTGTGCCTGCATGCGACCGTGCCCAGGGCGTGGTGCTCGGCGCGCCGCGCGGCGCAGTCATCGCCAGTGCCAACGTGCTGGCGACGGACGCGGGCATGGAGATTCTCGCGGCCGGAGGCAATGCCTTCGATGCGGCGGTGGCGGTCACGAGCGTGCTGGCAGTGGTCGAACCCACGAGCTCGGGACTCGGCGGCGGCGCGCTGCTGCTGCTGCGACGCGCCGATGGCACGGAAGTCATGCTTGATGGGCGCGAGACTTCGCCGGCGGCGGCGAAGAACGAATTATTCTGGGACAAGTCCGGCGCGCTAGACCGCAACCTCAGCGTCAATGGACCGCTTGCGTCCGGCATTCCCGGCGAGCCTGCCGCGCTCGTGCATCTCGCGGCGAATTTCGGCAGGATGCCGCTGGCGAAATCGCTCGCGCCCGCCATCCGCATCGCGCGCGACGGCTTCCCGGTCTACCCCAAGTTCCATCGGCAACTCGGGTCGCGCATCGACGTGGTGCGACGCTTTCCCGAAACCGCGCGGATATTCCTGGTCGCCGGCAAGCTGCCTGACGTGGGCGTCGTCATCCGCCAGCCCGACCTCGCACGAACGCTTGAAGCCATAGCCCGCCACGGGCACCGGGGCTTTTATCAAGGAGACATCGCACAACGCCTGGTGCGCGGGGTGCGCGCCAACGGCGGCGTGTGGACGATGGAAGACATGGCCGCATATCGCGTGCTGGAGCGCGCGCCAATCCGCTTCGACTATCGCGGTTACCGGATCGTCACCGCAAACCTGCCCTCGTCGGGTGGCGTGCTGCTTTCGACGATGTTCAACATCCTGTCCGGCTACGACCTGGCGAAACTGCCGCGGGCCGATCGCGTCCACCTGCTGGTCGAAACGATGCGCCGTGTGTATCGCGATCGCGCGCAGAACCTCGGCGATTCCGACTTCGTGCACGCGCCGATTGATCAGTTGACGAGCCCCTACTATGCAGCCGGTTTGCGCGCGAGCATCCGGCTTGATCGCGCAACGCCCTCGGCGATGTTGCCGGACATCGTGACCACGCCCGGCGGTACCGACACATCGCACTTCTCGATCATCGATGGGGCCGGCAACATGGTCGCCGCCACGGTGTCGGTCAACCTGCCGTTCGGTTCCGCCTTCGTGGCTCCGGGCACGGGCGTGGTGCTCAACAACGAGATGGACGATTTTGCGCTCAAGGCCGGCGCAGCGAATGCGTATGGCCTGGTCGGCAACGATGCCAACGCGATCGAGCCCGGCAAGCGGCCGTTGTCCTCGATGACGCCAACCATCGTCATCGGCGAGGACCGCGTGGCAGTGCTCGGAACCCCGGGCGGCAGCCGCATCATTTCCATGGTGTTGCTCGGAATTCTCGACTTCATCGACGGCGCGTCGCCGGCCGACTGGGTAGCGAAACCGCGGTTCCACCATCAGTACCTGCCGGACGTGATTTCCACCGAGCGCGGCGCGCTAAGCGTTGCTGACGCGGACATCCTGCGCGCGCGTGGCCACACGATCAACGAATCCGAGACATCCTGGGGCAACATGCAGGCAGTAGTGTGGGATCGCCGCAGCGGTGCACTCAGCGGCGGCACCGACCCACGTGGCGGCGCGGGCAAGGTCGCGATCCTCCTCAAATCGCACACTCCACGTTAGCTGCTGGTCGATAATGCTTTTTACCCTTCTCCCTGCGGGAGAAGGTGGCGCGCAGCGCCGGATGAGGGGCGAGCTTTCTTCGAAGTTGATTCTCGACTTGGGCAAGCTCGGCCCCTCACCCCAACCCCTCTCCCGAGGGGAGAGGGGCTTCATGCGCGCTCGTTCGGGAGATTGGTTAGGAGTAGTGCAGTGAAAATGTGGTCGGTCATGGGCAACAGCCAGAGCCTGGACGGTGGCGCGATGTTCGGCAATGCGCCGCGCGCGCTGTGGGCGAGCTGGCTGCCGCCCGATGCCGAGCATCGCGTGCCGCTCGCCTGCCGAGCGCTGCTGGTCGACGGTATCAACGGCAAGCGCGTCCTGTTCGAGGCAGGCATCGGGTCGTTCTTCGAGCCGAAGCTGCGCGAGCGCTATGGAGTCGTGGAGGATCGCCACGTGCTGCTCGACTCGCTGGCGCAGGCGGGCTTTCGGCACGAGGACATCGATGTCGTGGTGCTCTCGCACCTGCATTTCGACCATGCCGGCGGACTGCTTGCCTCGTGGCAGGAGGGCCGAGGCGCGGAGATGCTGTTTCCCAACGCGACCTTCGTCGTCAGCCAGGCAGCGTGGGAACGCGCACTTGATCCGCACCCGCGCGATCGTGCATCGTTCATCCCGGAACTCAACGAACTGCTCAGGCAATGCGGCCGGCTCGAGCTCGTCGACGGGGCGCACTCGCAAGCGCTCGGCACCGCGGTGCGCTTCGACTTCAGCGCGGGTCACACTCCCGGACTCATGCTGGCCGAAGTCGGCGGCGATGGCGGCGTGGTGTTCTGCGCCGATCTCATCCCCGGGCGTGCCTGGGTGCACGTGCCGATCACGATGGGCTATGACCGTTTTCCCGAGCTTCTGATCGAGGAGAAGCGTGCGTTCCTCGAAGACAAGCTGGCGCGCGGCGTGCGCCTGTTTTTCACCCATGATCCAGGCTGCGCCCTGGCGCACGTACAACGCGACGCGAAGGGTCGATTCAGCACTCGCGACGAAGTTTCCGAATTGAACGCGCTGCCGCTGGCGGCCTGAGGAGAAGCACCGTGAAAGCGAATACCAGTACGCTCGTCTCGTTGGCACTGTTCGTCATCGCATCCGCCAGCCCGGCGGGCGCGCGCGCCCACGGCGAGGACGGGCACGCTGCCGCCAACGCGGCCACTGTCGGAGTGCCTGCCGTGACCGAAGCGACCGCATCCTTCGGCGCAGCGGTGGCAGACCGTGGCGCCACGCCGCTGACGCAGGTCCTGGCGAAAGCGCCGGCGTTGGCAGGCCAGCAGCTCATCAGTGGGCGCATCGGCAAGGTGTGCCAGAAACACGGTTGCTGGATGACGCTGCACGACGGCGACGCGATGGTGCGCGTGGAAACCGGTCATCGATTTGAGATTCCCGTCGACGCGAAAGGCGACGCCGTGGTGCTCGGCACTTTGAAGCGCAGCACGCTGGACGAGGCCGGCGCCGCGCACCTTCGTACGGAGTCGCTGGACGCCGACGCGGGCGAGTCGTGGACCCTCGACGCTGCGGGCATCCGCATCATCGAATGAGCGACGACTGGGCACGCGCGCCGCACGCTGGGCCGCTGGGCCGCCGCGCGTTCCTCCACGGCGCGCTCGGGCTTGGCGCACTCGCCGCGTCACCACACGCGGGCCTGCTTGCAGCGGCCGGAAGTTCGGCCACGCTCGCCCGCCAATACGCGGCCGGTTACGGTCCGCTCCAACCCGCGCGCGACGCGAACACCGGTTTGATGTTGCTCGCATTGCCCCAAGGATTTTCCTACCGCACGTTTGGATGGGCCGGCGAGCCCATGGTGGACGGGTCGCCCACGCCGGGACGCCACGACGGCATGGGGGTGGTGGGCAGTCGCGGCGGCCGCGCGGTCCTCGTGCGCAACCACGAAGAGGTGGGCGCGACCGGTGCATTCGGACCGCGATCGTTGCAGTACGACCCGCGCGCGACGGGCGGCACCACCACCATCGAGTTCGACACCGGGACGGGACTCGCCGAGCCGTCCAGTCCTTCGCTCGCCGGCACGCTCATGAATTGCGCCGGCGGCATCACGCCGTGGGGCACGTGGCTCAGCTGCGAGGAGTTGGCGTCGAACGTCGGCGACTTGGGAGAACCCCTGACACAGCCGCACGGCTTCGTGTTCGAAGTGGATCCCGCGGGAGGTGCGCCCAGGCGGTTGACGGCGTGTGGACAGTTCCGGCACGAAGCCGCCGTCGTACACGCACCGACGGGCGACGTCTATCTCACCGAGGATGGCCGTCCGCTTGCGGGTTTTTACCGGATGCGCCCCTCGAAGCCGGGCGACCTCGTTCAAGGCGGCAAGCTGCAGATGCTGGGCGTCGAAGGCCGCACGGACCTCCGCCGTGGAGTGCAACCGGGGCAGTCGTTCAAAGCACGCTGGATTGACATCAAAGAGCCCACTCGCGTGCACTCGCCCGGCACGCGGGATGCCTACGGCGTGCTGGGGCAAGGACTGGATGCCGGCGGCGCAGCGTTCACGCGGCTGGAAGGCTGTTTCTCCGCAGACGACTCGATCTATTTCACGGCGACTGATGGCGGCGACGCGGCCGCAGGTCAGGTCTGGATTTATCGCCCCCGTCTCGGGCAATTGACACTGCTGTTCGAATCGCGCGATCGCGAGCAGCTCAATTATCCGGACAACCTCTGTTTCAGCCCGCGCGGAGGCCTGGTGCTGTGCGAGGACGGAAACCGGACAGGCGGCCAATACCTGTTCGGTCTGGGCGCGGAGCAGAAATTGTTCCCGTTCGCACGCAACCAGGTTGTGATCGATCAGCCAGTGCACGGGCACACTGGTGATTTCCGCCGAACCGAATGGGCCGGGACATGCTTCTCGCCGGATGGCCGCTGGCTGTTCGCAAACGTGTACGCTCCGGGCTTCAGCGTGGCGATCACCGGGCCCTGGCGTCGCGGTCTGATTTGAAGTTGCTGCTTACGGGGAGGGGAATCATGCCGTTGCCGAAGATCACCGCCATATTCGTCGCACTGCACGTGCTGCTGTTGTTGACGCTCGCGTATCGTGTCGTCGCCATGCGCCGCGTGCACAGGCTCGGCCTCGGCGACGGCGCACTGGAACCGGTGCAACAGCGAATTCGCGCCCACGCGAACGCCACCGAGTACGTGCCCGTCGCGTTGCTGCAATTGCTCTTGCTGGAGCTGCTCGGCGTGCCAGCTGTCTGGTTGTACCTTGCGGGCGGAACGTTGCTGGTCGGACGCCTGCTGCACGCGATGGGGCTTTCAGGTGCGTCCGGTTATTCGTTCGGCCGCTTCTACGGCACGTTGCTGACATGGCTCGCGATGGTGGCGATGGCCGGGTGCCTGCTCTTCCACGCGCTGCGCTAGTGGCCCGGGAAGCGAAGCGCACGACGGGATCTCGCCACCGCAGGACCGCAGACAGAAAAAAGCCGCAACTCCCGTTGCGGCTTTCGTCTTACTGGTGCCCAGGAGAGGACTCGAACCTCCACGGGTCGCCCCGCTAGCACCTGAAGCTAGTGCGTCTACCAATTCCGCCACCTGGGCAAAACACTTGCCGGCTTGCGCCGCAAGGCCGCGCACGATAGCCACGCGCATGCAAGCTGTCAAATGATCGCTCGACTCCCACTAGTCTGTTGCTGGGGCCGAGCACACCGGAAGGAGTTCGATGATCACCACGGTGTGGGCCTACCTGGCAGTGTTGCTGGTCGCAGCCGGCCTGTTTCCGACGATTGAAAAGCGCGTCGGCTGGCGCGTTTTCAACGTGCTGCCGCCGATCGTGTGGACCTATCTATTGGTGACAGCGCTCGCCGTCGCGGGCGCGTGGGATGCAGGCGAAGAAATCCAGTCGGCGCAGCGCGTGCTCACCGGGTTGCTGCTCCCCGCGCTGCTGTTCCTGCTCATGGTCACTTGCGACTTGCGCGCGATCATTGCACTCGGCCCGAAACTGCTGGCCGTGTTCGCCTGCGCGATGGCGTCGATCCTCATGGCGGTGGTGCTGGCGTACCTCATCTTTCGCGATGTACTCCCGCGCGAGGGCGGGAAGATGCTGGCGCTGCTGACCGCAACCTGGACGGGCGGCTCCGCGAACCTGGTTGCGGTGAAGGAAATCATCTCGCTGCCGGCGAACCTGCTGCCACCGGTGTTGCTCGCCGATGCACTCTGCTATTCGACCTGGATCGTGGTGTTGTTCGCGTCGAGCGGGCTCGCGCCGGCATTCAACCGCTGGACGCGGGCGGACGTTGGCAACGACCCGATCGCGGCAGCCGCGAAGCCCTTGCCTTCCATTGCCGCAGCCCCGGCCAGTGCACAGTCGACGCACGCCGGCGCGGCCCTGCTGTGGCTCGGCATCGCGCTCGCAGTCGGACTCGGCGCTGCGGCAGTGGGCGCACGCATGCCAACGGGTACTTTGTTTACCGCTACCTCGTGGACGGTTCTGTGCGCGACGCTCGCCGGACTCGCAGTCGCGCGCACACCGCTCGCGCGGATTCCCGGGCCGGCGCCACTCGCATCCGCGCTGCTCGCCTGCCTGGTCGCAGTGCTCGGCTCGCAAAGCAATTTCGCTGGCCTTTCGTCTGCGCCTTTGTTCGTGCTGGTGGGCTTCGTCGTGCTCCTGCTGCACGCGCTGATGCTGCTGGGTGCGGCGCGATTGTTCCACTTCGACCTGCATCTGTGCGGCATTGCCTCGCTTGCCGGCATCGGTGGTCCCGCGACCGCGCCGCTGCTGGCTGCGGCTTACGACAAGGTACTGGTGCCTGTCGCGGTGCTGTTCGCAATGCTGGGGCTCGTGCTTGGCACAGGCATCGGCGTCGGCATGTCTCAAGTGCTTGCCGCCCTGGCTCCCGCGCCGTGACCCCGTTCATGCGATCCGGCATCCGATTCACGCCGTTCCTGCTGCTCACGCTCGCCGTTGCCGGATGCACGGGCGACGCGCCCGACGCGGCATCGACGGCCCCCGCCACAAAACAGGGTGTCATCGGTGTCGCACCCGCGCACCTCACTGCCGACTACTGGATCGGCAAGCAGGTTCAGGGCAAGTCGCTGGTACTCGACGCCGCCGCCATCGCCGCGCAGAACGCGCGCCTGCGAGCAAACGACGAATCGGTCAATGACATCGAGCGATTGCCGGCGGAACTCGGACCCGAGCGCGTCCGCGCATGGATCGAGGAGGTGTCGCAGGTCCCCACC
>JBKJSW010000348.1:0-5796 GCA_046595765.1 Ahniellaceae bacterium | reverse complement strand
GCCGGCCGCAGCGAGGCGACCTTGCCGAGATCGCAGCGCGCGGGTTCCTCGTCGGTGTCGACGACGGTGTCCCCCTTGCGGCCCTTGACCGTGACCGGGGCGATCTCGTCCTTGACGAAGCCCTCCCGCTGCGCGGCGAGCGCGCGCTCGACACTGGCGGTCGAGAACGCGTCCTGCTCCTCGCGGGTCATCGAGTACCTGGCGACGCACTGCTCGCCGAACACGCCCATGGCCTTGCCGTCGTAGGGATTGGTCAGCCCGTCCCACGCCATGTGGTCGACCAGCTGGCCGTCGCCGAAGCGAATGCCCGTGCGCGAGCCGGGAATCAGGTGCGGCGCATTGGTCATGCTTTCCATGCCGCCGGCGACGATGTATTGCGCGTTGCCGACGCGCAGCGAATCGTGCGCGAACATGAGCGCCTGCATACCCGAGCCGCAGACCTTGCTGATCGTGACGCAAGTGGCCGAGGTGGGCACGCCCGCGCCGATCGCGGCCTGGCGCGCCGGTGCCTGGCCGAGACCGGCGGGCAGCACGCATCCCATGTACACCTGCTCGACTTTGGCGGGGTCAAGACCGGCCTGCTCGAGCGCGGCGCGGATCGCCGTCGCGCCGAGGGTGGTGGCCGGAACTCCGGTGAACTGCCCCAGCATCGAACCGATGGCGGTGCGCTTGGCGCCTACGATCACTATGTCACTCATTTGGTCGTGTCCCGTCCGCGGCCGGGAAGGGCCACGCTAGCCGCCCATTATCGCCGAGCGGGTGCGCGTTGCCAGCACCGCACGCCGGCGCGCCCTGAGAGCATTGGGCGACGCGACGACTGGCCACTGGAAGATCGCACGCGCTAGGCTCGCGCCATGCGGGGACCCGGGACTCGATGCTGGATCGCAATGGCGCTGATGCTGGCGGCCTTCGCGGCGTCGCGGGTTGCGTCCGAGCCGCTGGAACGCGTCCGCTTCCGTCATTACGGCGTCGAGGACGGGCTGTCGCACCCCACGGCGCGCTCGATCCTGCAGGACCGCACCGGCTTCATCTGGATTGGCACGCAGAACGGGCTCAACCGCTTCGACGGTTACGAGTTTCGGAAATTCATGGGCGATGCGCGCGATCCGGATGCACTGCATGACAGCAGCATCACGTCGCTCGCAGACGACGGCGCCGGCGGCATCTGGGTCGGCACGCTCGCGGGTGGCCTCTCCCGGTATTCGCCGCGGACTTCACGTTTCACGACTTACGGCGCGCGGCCGGGCGGCCTCGCCTCGGAAGCGGTGACTGCGCTGTCGCGTGATGCTGCCGGCAACCTCTGGATCGGCAGTGGCGACAGCCAGCTGCAACGGCTCGACTCGAAACTCGATCGCTTCGACCAGCCGGCGGGCGTGGCGTCGATCGCATTTGGCGCGGTGCGCATGATCGTGCCGTTGCGCGACGGATCCCTGCTGGTCGCGGGCAGCCGCGGCTTGTGGCGGATCGATCTCGCTGCCAATCGTTCAAGTGAGTGGCGGCCCAATGACGGGCACGCGCTGAACGCGCTGGCGATGGCGCAATCGGCCAGCGGTGAAATCGCGGTCGGCACCAACAGCCAGGGCGTTGTGTATTTCAACTCCGGGGGCAGGGAAGTGGCGCGCAGCACCGTGGCCGACGGCCTGGCCGAAAACACGGTGCGCGCCGTCCTGTTTGATCCGCAGGGTCGCTTGTGGGCCGGCACCAACGATGGTCTGTCGCGTATCGACCGTCGCGGCGGTGAACCGCGCACCTGGCGATTCGGTTCGCAGCAGGGCGGTCTGTCGTCCGGGCGCGTGCAGACCCTGATGCACGATCGCGAAGGGATCCTGTGGGTCGGCACATGGCTCAATGGCGCCAGCCTGTTCGATCCTCGCACCGAGGCAATCGCAGAAGTACGCAGCGAGTCCACGGATGGCGTGAACCTGCCAGGCAGCGCGGTGCCGGGCCTGTTCGTCGATGACGACGGCACGGTCTGGCTCGGCGTGCTGGAGAACGGCGGACTGGTCCACTTTGACATGCAGCGCGGCGTACTCAGGCGTTACGCGCCGCAACCGGAGATCGAAGGCGGCCTGCCGAACAGCGTGGTGTCGCAGGCTGTGCGCGACCGCAACGGCCGCTTGTGGGTGCCGACGCTTGGCGGCGGGCTCGCGTTTCTCGATCGTGGCGGCGACCGCTTTGGCGTACTGCGCCACGATCCGGACGATCCCGGCAGCCTGCCGGGCGACAACATCCAGCGGGTATTGATCTCCCGCAGCGGCGACCTGTGGGTCGGCACGCTCGAGAGTGGAGTGGCCATGCGCTGCGCAAGCTGCACGGCGTTCCGACGCTTCAGCGCGGAGGAGCTCGGCGGCCATTCCGTCAACACCCTGTTCGAGGACAGTGCGGGCCACGTCTGGATCGGGCTCCGACCCGGTGGACTCGTGCGCTACCGGCCCGAGACCGGCGAGCTCGAGCATTGGCAGGCTTCGCCGGGCACCCAAGGTGCGCTCAGCGCGAGCGGGGTCTCGGTGGTGACGGAGGATTCCAAAGGCCGCCTGTGGCTGGGCACGCAGGGTGGTGGCATCGACCAGGTCGTGCTCGGCGCCGGGCGCTCGGTGGAGAAATTCGAGTCGTTCGCGTCCCGCGACGGCCTGGGTGGGGATGCAGTCGGCGGCATCCTCGAAGACAGCGCGGGCACGCTCTGGATCAGCACGATCGGCGGACTCAGCCGGTTCGATCCGGCGACCCGTGGCGTAGTCAATTTCGGCACGTCCGAAGGCGCGCAGTCCTGGGGATATTTCATCGGTGCGTACGACCGACTTCCGGACGGCCGCTTGCTGTTCGGTGGCCTGCGTGGCGTCACGGTGCTCGAACCGGCGCGCGCGCGCAAGATCGAGATGGCACCCTCGGTGGTGATCACCCGCGCCTACGCGGGACAGCGTGAAGGCCCGGAAAACGACGGGCTGCAGTTCGCCACCACGCGCGCGCTCGCGGGCGAGGCCCAGCTGCGACTACAACCCGCCATCAACGACCTCGCGCTCGAGATCTCGGCGTTGCGCTATGCGGCTCCACTCGAGCTCGAATACCAGTACCGACTCGACGGGCACGATGCCGACTGGATCGAAACCAGCACCCGGCGCAGGCTCGCCATGTACTCGAACCTGCCCCCCGGTGATTACATGTTCCGGGCGCGGGCGCGCTACCAACAGGGGGCGTGGGGGCCGGAACTGCGCCTGCCCGTTCACCTCCTCACTCCTTGGCAGCAGACTCCGCTTGCGCGCGCGTCGCTGGCCCTCGGTCTGCTGGTGCTGATGCTGCTCCCGTTGTGGCTGATCCGCCAGCGCCTGCGCGAGCGCGATCGCGCTGCGGCGGAACTCGCCAACAGCGAGGACCGACTCCGCCGTGCGCTGAACGGGTCCGGCGACGAACTGTGGGACGCGGACCTCCGCACCGGCGGCGGCATCGAACGCATCAACCCGATCAGCCACATCAAGCCTTCCAGCGACAACTACGTCCCCAACCTCGACAGCTTCTACGCCGCGATCCACCCGGAAGACCGTGAACTTTTGACCTCTTCGCTGCAGCAGCATGTGCGTGGCCACTCGCCGGTGTTCGAATGCGTCTATCGGATCGAGCGGATCGGCGGCGGTTGGGTCTGGCTGCGATCCAGGGGACGCGTGAGTCGCCGCGACGAACAGGGGCGCGCGACACGGCTGACCGGCACCACCGAGGACATTACCGCGCTCAAGGAAAGCGAACTTGCGCTGCAGGCCCTGAACCAGGAACTCGACAAGCGGGTCAACGACCGCACCGCCGCGCTGACCGAGGCGAACGAGAACCTCCGGATCACCATCGACGAGCTGCACCTCGCCGAGAGCCAACTGGTCCAGTCCGAAAAGCTGGCCGCATTGGGCGGCCTCGTGGCGGGTGTCGCGCATGAAATCAACACGCCGCTCGGCATCGGCGTAACCGCGGCCTCGCATCTCGAGCACGAGACGCAGCGTTTCAACCGCAAGCTCGAATCGGGCGGGATCGATCCGACGGCGTTCGAACGCTATCGGACCATGGCGACCGAAACCAGCCAGGTCATCCTGCGCAATTTGCGGCGCGCCGACCGGCTGGTGCGCAGTTTCAAGCAGGTCGCCGTGGACCAGGCCAGCGAGGCGCGGCGACGCATCGACCTCGGCAGCTACGTCGAAGAAATCCTGCTGTCGCTAAAGCCATTGCTGAAGAAGACGGGCCACGCGATCGAGCAGGACACCGGTGAAGGCCTGTGGATGGACACCTATCCCGGCGCGCTCTACCAGGTGCTTTCGAACCTCACGATCAACTCGGTCCAGCATGCATTCGAGCCAGGGCAGGCCGGCACGATCCGCATCCACGCGCACCGGCAGGGCGACTACGTAATCATCGAATATACGGACAACGGTCGCGGCATGGACGTGGAAACCCGCCGGCGACTGTTCGAACCGTTCTTCACCACCAAACGCGGGGCGGGCGGGTCGGGACTCGGCATGCACATTGCCTGGAACCTGACCACGCAGATCCTTGGCGGCGAGATCGAGTGCGCGAGTTCGAAGGGCAACGGCGTGTTGTTCACGCTCAGGTTGCCCGCATCGTCGCCGCTTTCCGCGTCGCCCGCGGAACCGGTCGTGCTCAGTCGGGCAGCAGTTCCCGCAGACGTTCCGCTTCCGACCAGTTCGCCAGCAACAAGTCCACCAGCTGCGGATCAAACTTGATACCGCGCTGTTCGATGATGAAGGCGCGGATGTCCTCCGCAGGCCACGGTTCTTTGTAACAGCGTCGGCTGCCGAGCGCGTCGAACACGTCGGCCACCATGGTGATGCGTCCACTCAGCGGGATGTCATCGCCGGCCAGCCCTTTCGGGTAGCCGCTGCCGTCCCAGTTCTCGTGGTGACTGATGGCGATTTCAGCGGCAAGTTTGAGCATATCCCGTGAGGACAGCGCAAGCATGTCGTGGCCCGCCTGAGCGTGAGTGCGCATCATGCGGGTCTCGTCCTCTGAGTGTGGCCCCGGTTTGTTGAGGATTGCATCGGGAATCGCGATCTTGCCGACGTCGTGCAACGGAGCAGCGAAACGCAGCGCCTCGCAACGGGCGTTGTCGAGACCGGATGCGCGCCCGAGGAACTCGGCCAGCAGGCCGACCCGCTTGACGTGCGCTGCGGTTTCGCTGGAGCGCGATTCCGCGGCGCCCGCAAGCAGCCAGATCATTTCGAGTTGCGCATCCAGCAGCTCGCGGTTGAGGTGAAGATTCTCGAACGCGATCGACACGTTGGTGCAAAACACCTCGACCAGGCTGTAGTCGAGCGGCGACAGGTCGCAGGCTTCCGCGACATAGAGCAGGCTCTCGGTGTGGCGGGTGTCGGTGAAGTGCAGCACATAGTGATCGCGCGCGAACAGGTGCTGCTTGTTGGCGAAGGCGAGGCGTACCGATTCCATCACGTGCGGTGGCAGCCCGCGCGCCGCCGGTTGCTGCGCGAGGTCGGCGAAATCGCCGGTGCCGGCCGCGATCACGAGCTGCTCGGCGAACTCGCGGCCCGGACCCGCCTTCAAATACAGCGCGCCGCGATTGAGGCCGACCAGGTTGCCGAGTTGTGCAAGTACCGCGGAGGCGAACTCCGACGGGTTCTCGTGCGAAAAAATGTAGGTGGAAGCTTCGATCACGCGCTCGAGGCCGCGCTTGTTGGCCTCGATGATCATGATGTCGCGATAGCCGCGCAGCGCCGCGAACAGCGTGGTTGCAAGCTTCTGCGCGGTCAGCTCGGTTTTTTCCTTGTAATCGTTGATGTCGTATTC
>JBKJSW010000267.1:0-3668 GCA_046595765.1 Ahniellaceae bacterium | reverse complement strand
CACCGATTACAGCTTCGCGTTGTGGCAGGACGACAAGCTGTAATCGGTGTGCAGTCCGGCGCGGCGGCCGCTGCCGCCCTGCGCATAGATGAGCACCGCGTCGATCGTGTACGGATCGACCTTCCACTTCCACCAGTCGCCACGCTTGCGCCCGTCGCGGTAAGTCGATTCGAAACGCTTCAGCATCACTCCTTCGACGCCCCGCTCGCGTGCTTCCTGGCGGCGCTCTCCCAGTTGCGGCCAGTCCGCGAACACAATGGCCGGCGACAGCGCGATGGCGGAATCCACGCCGAGCGCAGCCACTACTTCCTCGAGAGCGCGCCGGCGCTCGGCCAGCGGACGCGTGCGCAGGTCAACACCGTCGAACTCGAGCAGGTCGTAGGCGAGGAGTCGGACCGGAATCTGCGCAACCAGTTTTGCGCCTGGCTTCAACCGATTGATCCTGGGCTGGAATTGCACGAATGGAAGTGGCGTGTCGACACCCCAGGCGAGCAACTCGCCGTCGATGGCACATCCGGCAGGCAACGCCAGCGCGGACCGTTCGATTTCGGGAAAACGACCGTCGAGTTTCTCGCCTCCGCGCGACCAGAGCGCCACGCGATCTGCGCGCCGCAGCAGTTGCGCGCGGATGCCGTCCCATTTCCATTCCGCAAGCCACTCGTTCGCCTCGCCGAGCGTCGGCGGCTCTGCTTCCAGCGGGGAGGCGAGATAGAACGGATACGGCGTTGCTGCGCGCGCGATCTCGGTAGCGCCGGTGTCTGCCAACAGCGCCGCGTATGCGGTGGCGCTGGGCCGCCATTTGCCGCTGAGCCGTTCGGTGATCCGTTCGACCGCCAGCCCGCTCGCATCAGCGAGCGCCAGGTGCACCAGCCGCGCGGAAACGCCGACCCGCAGCGCGCCGGTCAACAGCTTGTTGAGTACAAAACGCTCGGCCTGCCGCAGGTTCAGCCACGACTCGGACAGCCAGGCGCGTCGTTCCGCTTCGGGCAGGAGTGCAACCGCTGCGATGCGTTCGACCCAGTCCGTCAGGCTCGTGTCTGCGGCGGTGACGTTGCCGGCGCCGGCAAACGGCTGCACCAGCAAAGTGAGGCTTTCGGCAAGGTCGCCCACATGCGCGTACGACTCGTCGATGAGCCACGCTGCGTAGCCCGTGATTTCTCCTGCCAGCTCGCGCATCGCTGTGCTGTTCACCACGCGCGGCAGCTTGCCGCCGCTCAACAGGTGTACCGCCCACGCTGCATCCGCCGGTGCCGTGGCGCCGAAATAGTCGGCCAGCGCACGGCGCTTGGCCAGTGTCGAAGTGGTTTCGTCCAGGGCGGCGTACAGCGCCGCAAATGCCCGCATCAGTCTTCGAGCCCGTACTGCGTGCGCAGCGCGGTGGCCGCGATGCCCAGCTCTTGCAGGTGCCGGGCAAGCACTTCCTGCTGGCCATGCGTCGCGAGCACCCTGCGAGCGCCGGACTCCCGCACGGTGCGAATGAGATCCGGCCAGTCCGCGTGATCCGAAAGCACGAAACCGCGGTCGTGGCCGCGCCTGCGCCGGTGACCACGCACCTGCATCCATCCGGAAGCAAACGCTGTCTCGACCTCGCCGAAGCGGCGCATCCAGGGAGATCCTGCGGCGGAGGGCGGCGCGAGGACCAGCTGGCCCGCCAATTCGGCGCCACGTTTATCGCCGACCGGTTCGGTAGGCAACATCGCCACGCCGGCGCTGCGGTAAAGATCGGTCAGGCCGACCATTGCACCATGCACGAGCACGGTTTCACGGGTCAACATCGCGAGCTCGGCGAGCAGGCGCTGCGCCTTTCCGAGTGCGTAACACAAGAGGAGCGCGGCAGCGCCGCGCGCGGCGCAGCGCTGCCACCAGTCGACGACCTGCGCGGCAACTTCGGACGTGTCCGGCCATCGATAGACCGGATAGGCGAACGTTGCTTCCGTGATCAGTGCATCGCAGCGGACGACTTCGAACGGCGTACAGGTCGGATCCAACTGGCGCTTGAAGTCTCCGGTTACCACCCAGACTTCGTCGCCCGCAGTGACGCGCACTTGCGACGAACCCCTGATATGCCCAGCAGGATGCAAGGAGACGGTGGCAGCGCCGAACCGCCGCTGCTCGCCGTAGGCGAGCGGCTCGATCACTGAGTCGGCGCCCACGCGCAGGCGCAGGAGATCGATGCCTTCGCTCGCGGCGAAGTATTTTTCCATCGCCGGGCGCGCATGATCAGCGTGGGCATGCGTGATGACGGCCGTTCCAACAGGGCGCCATGGATCGATCCAGAAATCGCCCTGTGGGCAGTAAAGCCCTTCCGGTCGCAACTGCAAAAGATCATCTTTCATGCGCACGAAGCGTACGGCCCGAGCGCCTACGATGGATGCCTGTCTTTGCCCCGATTCATCTTAGAAGTGACAAATCACGTCAACTTCAGGCGGTAAACTATTGTAAAATAATGGAAAGTATCGCCGAGATGGCGTTCAGGGATTCAGCTGTCGCAGGTCCGCAGGCAGTCGCTGGCGACCGAAGCGCGAGACGATCGCCGCAGCCAGTGCTCGCGCCGTCGCGCTGTCGCCACGTGCGGACGCTGCGCGCGCAGCTGCGACAGCGTCGTTGTAGGAGGTCGTACCTGCCCGGATCCCGCGTGGAGAAGGGGCGACGACGGCACCGGGCTGATTGGGCCGCGCAGTTTGCGCGTCCGCGTCGCCGGCCCGTTCGCGCTCAGTGACATCGGGCGTGGGTTCGGAGACGAACGGGGCGGAGGCACCCGCGGCTGCGGCAGGGAACGCACTCTGCTGTTCGAGTCGATCCGACTCGCGGTCATCGTCAGGCAAGCTGGTGTCGGCCGCGACTCCGGCACGATCTTCGTCCCTGCGGAAGGAGGCTTCCCGGCCAGGATTTTCCGCCTTCGCCGGCGGGGAGGGCGACTGACTCTGCCGGCGCTCCGCAGTCGCCGTTTCCGCAGCGCTGCCGACGGTGCCCTGGTCCATCGAGGGCGATGGAAGCGCGAGTGCTGGAGCGGGCGGCGCGGGAGGCGCGGGAGGCGCGGGAGGCGGAGCAGGCGCCGCCATCGGCAGCGGTTCGTCGAATATCGGGGTGACTGAGGATTCCGCTGCAGGCACTGGCGTTTTCCGAGGGTCATCGAGGCGAGGCGGGGCGCGCTCGGCAGATGCTGCCCTCCAGTCGGCGGACGACATCGCGGGCTCGAGAGGCGGCTGCGGAACTGCCATACGAGCATTCGCTGCTTCGCGTTTCGCTTCGCTCGACTTGGCGATTGGCTCGTTCGTCTCCAGCTTGAACGCCGGCTGCAGCGTCGGTGCTGCTGGCGGGGCGGCTGCAGGCGCGTAAGCCGGGCGATCGGAATCGAGGCCACGCCATGCCAATCCCACCGCCAGCACTGCCACCGCGGCGGTGGCGACGCCGGTGGTCCAGCGGCGGGGCCTGCGGACCGCATTGACGGCGTGGGCCGCGGCGCGGATGCGCGCATCGACGTCAAGCGGAGGCTGGGAGTGCGGCAGCGATGCGTACGCGCCGAGCGCAAACGCCTCGTCCGGGTCGATGGAGTCGTGGGTGCTCATGTCGAGAGCATCTCGCGCAGGCGGGAGTATGCATAGCGCAGGCGCGATTTCGCGGTCTCGGCGCCGACGCCCGTCAGACTGGCGATCTCATCGTGTCCG
>JBKJSW010000074.1:0-10115 GCA_046595765.1 Ahniellaceae bacterium | reverse complement strand
CTGCAGCGCTAACGCGCGCTCGTAGGGCGTGGAACGCTTGTTGTCCGCCACTCCTTTCAGCAACGCTTCGGCGGCCGCATACTTTTCTTCTTCAATCAGCGCGTATGCACCGTTGATGCTCTTCTGGCCGGCTTCGGTGAGGCTGGTCTTGGGCTCGGCGCGCGTCGCGTTCGGGTACTGGGACGCGGTCGCGGATTTCGCCTCGGTGGTCGTGGACTTGTTCTTCTTCTTGGCCCACGCGGAACGCCGCTTCTCGGTCATGCTTTCGGAGTCGTCGGCGCTTTGCGCGAACGTCGGACCGGGGCCGACTACGGCCAGCGAGAGGGCGAGCCAGGAGATCCACCGCAGTTGCTTCGATTGCTTTTTCACGCTTGCTCTCCGCGTCGGGCGATCGTCGATCGATCGCAGGCAGGGGTTGGGGATATCGTGCGTTCGGAACGTCCGGCGCCACGGCACGAGTCTAGGATCAAACGCTGAACGCTGCGCAACGCGGGAACGGCGAGTCGGCTGGCGGAACCCAACGAACCTTCACGCGGTCGGGAAGTTCGCCTTGGCAAACGCAATTCGCGCGGCTGGATCGGCGGACAGCTGTCCGGCTGACTCCAGCGCCTGCACCTGTCGCAGCCGGTGCAGCAGGCCGTTGCCGTTCGCCATCTGGATAGCGAGGCCGGGGCGCGCATTGAGCTCAAGCACCAGGGGCCCGCGGTCGCGGTCAAGCACGATGTCGACACCCACATACCCGAGACCGGACAGTTCGCAGGCCTTGGCGCCGATCATGAGCAGTTCGTCCCAGTGCGGGATGGCGAGCCCGACGATCGTGTGTTCGGTATCAGGGTGTTCGCGCACCAACTCGCGGCCCCAAACGCCGCGGCGGGTGATGCCGGTTGGCAGGTCGATCCCGACTCCGATGGCGCCCTGGTGCAGGTTGGCCTTGCCGTCCGACAACCGTGTCGGCAAGCGGATCATCGCCATCACCGGATAGCCCAGGAACACGATGATGCGGATGTCCGGCACGCCCTTGTAACTGACGTTGTCGAAGATCGGGTCGAACTGCACGCAATATTCGACCAGCGCATGGTCGGGCTGGCCGCCCAGCGAAAACAGGCCGGACAGCATGTTAGAGAGGTGATGGTCGAATTCCTCGCGCGGCATGAGCTGTCCGTTCGAGCGACGGTATTTCGTGCCACGGCGACCGGTGATGACGAGGATGCCGTCGCCACCGGATCCATGCGCGGGCTTCACCACGAACTGCTCACGCCCTTCGAGCTTGGCGTGAAGTTCCCCGATCTCGTGTTCCTCGCGTACCACCGCGAACAGGTCGGGCACCGGCAGGCCTGCCGCGAGCGCCATTTTCTTGGTGATGAGCTTGTCGTCGACGCGCGGGTAGAACCGGCGCGGGTTGTACATGAGCACAAACTCGGCGTTGCGCTGGCCGATGCCGACCATGCCGATCTGGCGCAGCTTGCGGTTGACCTGGAGCAGGTTCACGCGGGCTTTGGTGGAGTCGCGGCGGGCGCAACGGCGCTGTCGGCATGCGGCCGCGGCGCGATGGGGTCGTCGTGCGCGAGCGCGCGGAATCGGAACAATTCGGTCAACCGATAGCCGGAATAGCGTCCGATCAGCAGGGTCGCGGCGAACAGCACCAGCAGCAGTTCCGGGAACACGAAGATGAGGTGCTCAAGCCGGCTCCAGCTCATCGCGAGGTACGCGATCGCCGCCACCAGCAGCGAGCCTGCACCCTCGCGGATGGCGGCGCTGCCGCCGCGCTCCTCCCACGCTACCGACATGCGTTCGATGGTCATGGTCATGATGATCATCGGGAAGAGTGCGACCGAAAGCCCGGCTTCGACGCCGAGCTTGTTGCTCACGACCGACACCAGCGCCATGAGCAGCACCACGAGGATCAGCACCGCGGTCAGGCGCGGCACCAGCAGCAATCGGAGTTTTTCCAGATAGAAACGCAGCAGCAGGCCGAGCGCCACCACCAGCGTGAACAGCACAATGCCCGCGAGCAACGTGGTTTCGCGAAAGGCGAGCGCCACCAGCACCGGCATGAAGGTGCCGAAGGTCTTGACGCCGACGAAGTTGCGCAGCAGCAGCATGATGAAGGCGCCGATCGGCACCATCAGCAGAATCCGGTAGACGCCCTGCGCCTGTAACGGCAGACCCAGTAACGAATACGCGACCAGATCCTTGTTCTTGGATTCGAGCCGTTCGCGCGCCGTGTCGAGGCTGCTGGCGAGGCTGCGTTGCGCGGTGAATTCGAGTCGCGGTCGCCCCACGCCGTCGGCATCGATCACGGTGTCGCTGCGCGTCCACAGGAAAAAGTCGTCGGGCCAGCCGATGTGTCCGCTGCGCGGATCGATCGTGCGCCATTCCCCGGCGTCGGTCTCGTACACCTGCACGAACGGCAACAATTCCGCGTCCGTTCGGGCTCGCGCGAGTTCGAGGCCGTGCACGAGACGCGCGATCACCCGTTCGTCCCTGAGCAGGCTCTGCGCGAGCAGGGCGCGGGCTTCCGCGCTGCGTTCGTGGCCGAGCAACAGGTCGATCTCCGGCGATGGCGGATCTGCACTGATGGCGCGCACGATGGCCGCCGCGAGCGAAGCTACGTCTGCGGACACCTCGCGGGCGTTTTCGACGACCGTGGTGCGTGCTGTTGCGAACGGTTCGTCGTAGAGCGTCGCCGGCTGGGTGCCATGCCTGGCGTCGGGCTCGGGCACTGCGGCGTGATCATCGCGATAGACCGTGGCCCGGTAGTACAGCGCCTGCTCCGCGCCGTTGCCGCGGCGGATCGTCCACTGCACTGCGCGGCCGTTGCGCGAGCGTTCGATGTTCTCGCCGTAGCGGCGCGACACCAGCGTCTCGTCGAGCAGCACGAAGCCGGGAGGTTCGTCCGGAAGTTGCAGGGTAATGGTGTGGGGGCCGCGGCGAGCGCTGAATTCAACGCGTGCCTGCAGCTCCCAGACTTCGGTCTGTGCCACCGGCCTGACGGGAAAGCGCAGCACCTGCCACTTGTAAAGAAAGGCGCCGAGCCCGAGCACGGCGAAAACCGCCGCCAGCAGATAGAGCTGCGTCTTCTTCATCGCGCGCGGCCGTCCCCGTTCCCCGATTCAGTATAGCGACGCGATTTGCGCGCGAGTTCGTACGCCGCAACGAAGGCGCGTATCACCCGTCGCGGCCGGCGGCCGCGGGACGCACATCGGGATCGAAGCGTCGCCTCACTTCACCCGGCGAGGTGGACGCCCGGCACGCGCACCCGTTGTTCCGGTCCAGGCGCGCAGCCATCACACGTCGAGGTTGGCCACCCGCAGGGCATTTTTCTCGATGAAGTTTCTACGCGGTTCCACAACATCGCCCATGAGCGTTGAGAAAATCTCGTCTGCAGCCACGGCATCTTCGATCCGCACCTGCAGCAGGCGTCGCGTTTCCGGATTGACAGTGGTCTCCCAAAGCTGCTCCGGATTCATTTCGCCGAGTCCCTTGAAGCGCTGGATTGCACGGCCACGCTTGGCCTCGTCCATCAGCCACACATGCGCCTGGTGCATGTCTTCAACGGGGTGGCTGCGGTTGCCACGCACGATGACCGCGCCTGACTGGAACAGTCCATCGAGCGTTGCGGCCAGAGTGGCGATCGGCGCGTATTCGCCACCGAAGAAAAAGGTCGCCGGAATGCGCTGCTCGCTGGTCAATCCATGCTGGTTCTTGCCGATGCGCAGGGCGGCCGGCCGATCGTCGGTGGCAGGTGCCCACTCCAATGTGTAACGCGCCATGCCCGAGCGTGCATTGCGGCCTATCATGTCGCGCAATTGCGCGATCCAGCGCTCGCGCGCGATGTCGTCATCGAGGGTTTCGCGTGACAGCCGTGGAACATCGAGCAGCGCGCGCAGGACTCCAGCATCGTGGCGATGCGACAGGCGCGCGATCTGGTCGAGTGCGAGCTGGTATTCGCCGAGCAGCTGCGCGAGGCCAGCGCCGCGCAGCGGCGGCACTTCCGGCGCATACCGCAGCTCCGCCTCGTCGACCGCGTTGTTGATGAGATACGCGGCCAGAGCGGCGTCGTCCTTGAGGTACAGCTCCTGTTTCCCCTGCTTGATCTTGTACAGCGGCGGCAGGCCGATGTAGATGTGGCCACGCTCGATCAGGATCGGCATCTGGCGATAGAAGAACGTCAGCAGCAGCGTGCGGATGTGCGAACCGTCGACGTCCGCGTCGGTCATGATGATGATGCGGTGGTAGCGCAGCTTGTCGACGTTGAACTCTTCCTTGCCGATGCCGCAGCCGAGCGCGGTGATCAGCGTGCCCACTTCCGCCGACGCCAGCATGCGGTCGAAGCGCGCCTTCTCGACGTTGAGGATCTTGCCCTTGAGCGGCAGGATCGCCTGCGACTTGCGGTTGCGGCCCTGCTTGGCAGAGCCGCCGGCGGAGTCACCCTCGACCAGGAACAGTTCCGACTTCGCCGGATCCTTTTCCTGGCAGTCCGCGAGCTTGCCGGGCAGGCCGGCGATGTCGAGCGCTCCCTTGCGCCGGGTCAGTTCGCGCGCCTTGCGCGCGGCATCGCGGGCACGCGCCGCCTCAACGACCTTTTCGCAGATCGCCCGCGCTTCGCTCGGGTGCTCCTGCAGGAACTCGGCCAGGCGCATGGCGACCACGCCTTCGACCGCAGGCTTGACCTCGGAGGACACCAGCTTGTCCTTGGTCTGCGAGGAAAACTTGGGGTCGGGCACTTTCACCGACAGGACGGCGATAAGGCCTTCGCGCATGTCGTCGCCAGACATCGCGACCTTGGCGTTCTTGCCGATGCCGGAGTGTTCGATGTACTGGCCCAGCACGCGCGTCAGAGCGGCGCGAAAACCCGTCAGGTGCGAGCCACCATCGCGTTGCGGGATATTGTTGGTGAACACGAACATCCGCTCGTCGTAGGCGTCGGTCCACTGCATGGCCACTTCGACGACGATGCCGTCCTGTTCGCCGGAGAAGCTGGCAACATGCGGGTGTAAAGGCGTCTTTAACTGCGCGACGTGCTCGACGAAGGAGCGGATTCCGCCTTCATACTTGAAGAGATCCTGCTTGCCCTCACCGCGCTCATCGAGCAGCGTGATGCTGAGCCCCGAGTTGAGAAATGCCAGTTCGCGGAGGCGTTTTGCCAGGATGTCGTAATGGAACTCGACGTCGGTGAATATGTCAGTGCTGGGCAAAAAGCGAACGCGCGTGCCGCGCTGGTCTGAAGGTTCCATTTGGGCGAGTGGGTACAGCGGCTCCCCCATCCGGTACTCCTGGTGGTAGCGGAAGCCGCCGCGCCAGATGTCTAGCCAGAGGTGCTCCGACAACGCGTTGACGACCGAGATGCCGACCCCGTGCAGACCGCCGGAAACCTTGTAGGAGTTGTCGTCGAATTTTCCGCCAGCGTGCAGCACGGTCATGATGACTTCGGCTGCCGAACGCCCCTCTTCGGGATGGATGTCGACCGGGATTCCCCGGCCGTTATCCAACACCGAGACCGTGTTGTCCGCGTGGATAGTGACCGCAACCGTGTCGCAGAATCCCGCCAGGGCCTCGTCTACCGCATTGTCGACGGTCTCGAACACCAAATGGTGCAGGCCCGTGCCGTCGTCGGTGTCGCCGATGTACATTCCTGGCCGCTTGCGCACGGCTTCGAGACCTTTCAGCACCTTGATGTTGCTGGAGTCGTAGGTCGGTTCTGTCATTCGGGATGTCCGTATGGCCGGGCGCCCGGAAGGGCGCGGCAAAGCGCTCTAGTGTATCAGTTGGCCTATGCCGGGAGCCGGTGGTCGTGGACCAGACCGTTCGGTTCCACGTGGAACACCTGCAGTTCCTGCAGTGCTCCCATCGACGCGGTCACTTCCGTCGCGGTGATCAGCACTTGGGCGGGGAGGGTCGCTAACCGGCTTAGCAGCCTCTGCTGGTGCTCGGCATCCAGTTCCGAAGGCAGGTCGTCGAACAGCAGCACTGGCCACTCGCCGCAGCTCTCTGCGTACAGCGAGGCCTGCGCCAGCACCGCGGCCAATGCCACGAGTTTTTCCTGTCCCCGAGACAGCTGATCTCGTCTGGGCAGTGCCTCGAAAGAGGGCGTCCAGTCTGCGCGGTGGGGTCCCCGCGAGACGTGGGCGCGCTGGCGATCTCGCTCAAGTTGCCGTGAGAGAAGTTGGGACAAAGGAACCTGAGTGTCCCATCCCGGCTCGAACGCAACCGCTGTGTGCCCCAGTTCGGGTAGCAACAGAGATGCCTCCGCGGCGAAGTGCGTGCGCCAGCTGTGGAGATATCCTTCGCGCTGATGCGTGATCGGTCCGGCAGCGCGTTCCATCGCAACGAACCAGGGCGCCAACTCATCGGCGCGAGCGGCTTTTCGCATCAGAGCATTGGCGTGCTTCAGCGCTCGGGAATAGCGGCGCCACTGTTCGAGGAACTCCGGTTCCACGTGGAACACACCCCAGTCCAGATAGGCGCGACGGAGTTCCGCGCTGCCGGCGATCAGTTCGTGGGACCCGGGCTCGAAACAGCAGACGGCGCACTTCAGCAGTAATTCGTTGAGGCTCGCGGCCGGGCGGCCATCGACTCGCGCGGTCCAACCATCGTCTCGACGTTCCAGTCCCAGCAATGATCGCTGACCGCCCTCATGCCGGAGTCGTCCCACGACCCGCAACGGACCGCCGCCGTCACGCTGCAGCGCCTTGCTGCTGCCGCGCCTGAAAGACCGGCCATAGCTCAATAGAAAGGCCGCCTCGAGGAGGGTGGTCTTGCCGGCGCCGTTCGCGCCGACGATCAGATTGAGTCCCGGCGCGAAATCCAGCGTCACTCGCGGGAAACGCCGGCAATTCTCCAGGGAGAGGGACTCAAACCGCATGCTTGCACCGGTCCGCAAGAACGCCGAGCGAGCAGCGCGGCAACGATTCGTAGCGTGGGCTTGAATCGAGTGGGTGCTGCTCGGCGGTCAGAGGCGGAGAGGCATGATGACGTGGCGCGATCGCTCAACGTCCGCATCGCGCAACAGGCAGCTTGAATTGCCGTCGCGCACGCTGAGCACTACCCGTTCACCCCGAAGCGCGCTCAGCGCATCTAGGAGGTAGTTGACGTTGAATCCCACGGCGAGGCCGTCCACACGGGTCTCAGCCTCGAGATCCTCGCTGGCTTCTTCCTGTTCCGGATTGTGCGCCACGATCTGTAACCGCCCCGGCGAGACCTCAAGCTTGACGCCTCGATACTTCTCGTTGGACAAGATCGAAGCACGCTGCAGTGCGGCCCTGAAGTCTTCGCGCCCGAGATTGATCTGCTTGTCAGCGGCGATGGGTACGACCGCTTCGTAATCCGGGAATTTCCCGTCGATAAGCTTCGTGGTGAATACGAAGTCACCGCGTCGAACCCGCAAATGCGCTCGTCCAAATTCAATGTCGACCGTGCCATCGCCATGGTCAAGCAGGCGCTGCAATTCGAGGACGCCCTTGCGCGGGATGATGATCTGTCGCGGATTCTGGTTCCCATTCGGCAACTCTGTCTCACAGATCGCGAGACGGTGTCCATCGGTGGCCACGCAGCGCAGTGAACTTTCGCGCAGGTCAAGCAACGTGCCGTTGAGGTAATAGCGGACGTCCTGGTTGGCCATTGCGAACGAGGTACGGTCGATTAGCTCCTTGAGCGTTGCCTCGTCGAGCGTAACGCGCTCGATCAGATCGAAATTCTCCACTTGCGGGAAATCCCCCGCCGGGAGGGTGGCAAGCGTGAAGCGGGATCGACCGGCGCTGAGCGTGACCTTGTCGCCCGCGCCGCGTTTGAATTCGATGCGGCTGCCATCCGGAAGGGCCCGGCAGATATCGAACAACTTGCGCGCCGGGATCGTGATCTCGCCAGCCTCGAGGTGCTCCGCCGCCGTTCGCGCAACCATCTCGACCTCGAGATCGGTTCCGGTGAAAGAGACCCCCTCACCGTCAACGACCACGAGCAGATTCCCGAGGACCGGCAAGGTCTGCTTGCGCTCGACCACGCCCGCCACCTGGCTCAGGGGCTTGAGCAGAACTTCGCGTTGGACCGTGAAACGCATGCTGGCTCGCTTCCGTTATCAGGCTTTATTTAATAGATAGTGATGATGATGAAGCGCGTGGATAACTGCAACGACGCGCTCAAGCCCTTGTGCCACCCGGATCTCAGCCCCCCCAGATCCTGTGTGTGGAAGTGCCGCGAGCCTGTGCACAACCTGTGCACCCGATCTCGTGCACTCGTTGTACACAGTGTTGCGCACAGTCATCCAGTGAGTTGCCGCAGCAGCTTGTGCCAGTCGTCGCTGAGCGCTCCATCCTTGAGCATCCGTTCGCGCACCGCTCGACAGGCGTGCAACACCGTGGTGTGGTCACGACCGCCAAACGCCTCGCCGATTTCGGGCAGCGAGTGTTCCGTCAACTCCTTGGCCAGCGCCATACCCAGCTGCCGCGGATGGGCCAGCATGCGGGTGCGCTTGCGCGAGAGGAGATCGTGCACTCGCAACTGGTAGTAAGCCGCAACCGTACGCTGGATGTTCTCCAGGCTGATGGCCCGATCCTGCGCGGCCAGTAGATCGCGCAATGTTTCCTGTGCGAACTCGATGGAAATCGCGCGCCCGGTAAAATGCGCGCGCGCCGCCAGCGTGCGCAGTCCACCTTCAAGCTCACGCACGTTAGAGCGCATGCGCCGCGCGATCAGGAGCGCGACATCCTCGGGCAGGTCCACCGCCATTTCGTCCGCTTTGCGCAGCAGGATCGCCGCGCGGGTTTCGAAGTCGGGAGGCTCGATCGCGACCGAAAGTCCCCAGCCCAGGCGCGAAGTCAGCCTGGGCTCGAACTTCTCCACTTCCTTCGGATACCGGTCGCAGGACAGGATGATTTGCTGGCGCGCATCGAACAGCGCATTGAAGGTATGGAAAAACTCTTCCTGCGTACGCTCCTTGCCGGCGATGAACTGGATATCGTCCAGCAGCAGCGCATCCACCGTGTGATAACGCCGCTTGAATTCATCCATGGTGTGGCCCCGCAGCGCGTTGATCGCCGTGGTCACGAACTGCTCCGAGCGCTGGTAGAGCACGCGCATGCCAGGGTTCCTGCTGCGCATGAGGTTGCCCGCCGCGTGCATGAGGTGGGTTTTGCCGAGACCGGTACTGCCGTATAGGAGCAAGGGGTTCTGGAAGCTGCCCGGATTCATCGCGACACGGAAAGCCGCGGCCTTGCCAAGTTCGTTGGACTTGCCCTCGATGAAGTTGTCGAAGGTGTAGTGCGGATCGAGATTGGAGTCGAAGCGTTCGTGTTCGCGCGCGCCACTGATGCTGGACGCAGCCGGGGCAAACGTCGCGCGTTCCGGCTCTCGCGAACCGAGCGCGACGCGAACGCGGATCGGTGTCGACGACAGCGCGGTGACGAGTCCCTCGATCCGCGGCAGGAAGCGCTCGCGAACTTGCTCCACCACGAATTCGTTCGGGGCGAGAAGCCGCATTTCGCCTTCGCGGACCACCGCCTGCAGGGGATGCAGCCAGGTGTGCAGATCCGGCGCAGACAACTCGGACTCGAGATGGGCCAGACAACGCGGCCACAGATCATTCATTTGCGGACAATCGGGCGCGCCACGGGGGGCCGGGCAGTGTAGCGTTGCCGGACTCGGAGTGATCCGCCGCACGTCGGCATGACGCGAGCGAGCTGCTTGGCCCGGAGTCCACGGCGCTGCACTCCGCTTCCAGAGCCGGACCGCATCGTTCTTCTGGCGCGAGCAAGCTGCCCCGGCGTGCACGCTCCGCGCGTTGACGCTGGCGCAGGCCACCGCTATGCTGGCAGACCTCTTGATCAAACGTAGCGGCAGAGTCCGAGATGAAGCGTACTTTCCAGCCCAGTAATTTGAAGCGCGCCCGCACGCATGGGTTTCGCGCCCGCATGAAGACCGCCGACGGACGCAACATCATTCGCGCACGTCGCGCGAAGGGTCGCAAGCGCCTCACGCCCTGATCCCGAGCAAGACTCCATAATGATCGCGCGCGCCGCCGGCGCCGCGTCGTTCCCGCGCGAGGCGCGGATCCTCCGGAAAACAGATTTTGATCGCGTGTTGCGAGCACCTAGCCGGTGCGGCAGCACGCTTTTTCGTGC
>JBKJSW010000036.1:0-8060 GCA_046595765.1 Ahniellaceae bacterium | reverse complement strand
CCTCCTTCTCAAGCGGCGGCGAGCAGCGGTGGCAGCGGACAGTGAAGTGAGGCACAGATGACGCGCAGCAGCTCGCCCTCCTCGACGCTGAGACGGCCATCGGCACTGACCGTGCGCGCGAGCGCGGCGATCAGCATCTGCTTGCCAGTGGCGTCGAGCTTGTTGAGCCGCGACAGGCTTTCATCCAGCACAGCAACCCATTCGCCGGGCGGTGCGTATTCGAATGCCTGCTGCGGCCACAGTTCCTGCAAACCCGCCTGGTAGGCATGGCGGGCCGCGTCGCGGGCGTCGTTGCCCTGCTGCGCGAGGATCGCCAGCACGCGCAGGACGTCGTCGCGGACACTGGCGAGCTTGGATGACCCGATGATGCGCGTGCGCGAAGGATCGAGCGCGTCGGTCACCTGCACGCGCAGCATCCTCGCCAGGCAATACTCGAACAGGTGGATGTGCCCGTCGGCGGCGATGAGCACGTCCAGCGTCTCGACCATTCGCGCCAGCTGCGGCCGCGGCAGGCGATGCAGCTGCGGGAAGGCAATGGCCGCAAGCGGCAAGCGCTCACGCGGCGGCAGGTCCAGCGTCAACTCGAACAACGCCGCGGACCGTTCGGCGATTTCGCGGTCGTGGCGCTCACGCACGGTGGCGAGCTGCCGCTCGCGCAGCGCCGGCTCGCCATCGAGCATCAACGCGAACAGCAGCGACTTTGCGTCGGCGACGCTACGCGCCGCGTTGCGCAGCGCAACGGGGATGCCTGCCCGCAGCGCGGTCGCAACGCGATAGTCATCGTCACCCGGATTGCCGACCTGCCCCACGACCTGCGATACCGCGATGCGTTCCGACTGGCTCGCCGGCGCTTGCGCGGCGCGAACGGCGCTGGCGCCGGCCATCATCGACACTGATTGCTCCTCGGCCAGCGCGAGCCTGTCCGCATCCGCCTCGGGAGGCAATGCCGACGCAAGTGCGTTGAGCTCATCGGGCTTGAATTGCGGATCAAGCCGGCGGATGCGGTCGGCCAGTGGCGGGTGGGTCGACATGAGGCGCGAATACCCCACGCCATCGCCGAACAGCATGTGGCTCACTTCCTCGGCGCGGGCATGCACCAGCCTTGAGCCCTGCGCGAGGCCCCCGATCTTCTTGAGCGCGCCGGCGATGCCGAGGTTCTGGCGCGTGAACTGTACGGCCGAGGCGTCGGCCAGGAACTCGCGCTGCCGCGACACTCCGGATTTGATGAGCCTGCCGAAGAACAGGCCGATATAGCCGATCAGCATGATGAAGAAAGCGGCGGCGATCAGCGCACCGACCTTGCTGTCGCGCGATCCGCGCGCGTTCTGCAGCACGAACCGCGCAGCGAGGCCGATGACGAGGATTCCAAACAGCACGCCCATCAGGCGAATGTTGAGGCGCATATCGCCATTGAGCACATGGCTGAACTCGTGCGCGATGACACCCTGCAATTCATCGCGCGACAGTCGCTCAAGCGCGCCCTGGGTCACGGTGATGGCGGCGTCGCTCGACGTGTACCCGGCGGCAAACGCGTTGATACCGGACTCCTGCTCAAGTACGTAGATTTCCGGTACCGGCACGCCGGAGGCGATCGCGATTTCCTCGACCACGTTGCGCAGCCGGCGCAACGACGGGCTGCGAGTCTCCGCGGGAATCAGGGTGGCGCCGAGTTGCCGCGCCACCACGCCGCCGCCCTGGCGCAGCATCCCGATCTTCACCAGGCTGGAGATGCCGATGACCGCGAGCGTGCCGAACGAGGCGACAAGCACGAGGCCGGGGTGCGCGGCCAGGCCATGCAGGAGTCCGCCACCGGAGGAGCCCTCTCTCGGCAGCGCCAAGCCCGCGACCACCAGCGCCACGAGGTCGACTGCCAGCACGATCAGGACCACCGCCATCGCGAACAGCAGGATGAGCCTGCGCGACTGCTTGCGCGCGAGTGCCTGGTGCTCGAAGAAATTCATGCGCGTCGGCCCCTCGTTCGTGGCAGCGACGCCCTACCGCCCGACTCAGCCGAACGAGACCTTCGGCGCCACGCGAACTTCGGCGCTCTCCACCTCCAGCAACTGCGCCGCAGCGAAGTTGAACATGCCGGCGAGGATCGTGTTCGGGAATACCTCGCGTCGGTTGTTGTAGGACATCACCGAATCATTAAAGGCCTGTCGCGCGAAAGCGACCTTGTTCTCGGTCGATGTCAGCTCTTCCGTCAGCTGCATCATGTTCTGGTTGGCCTTGAGGTCCGGATAGGCCTCGGCGATCGCCATGAAACGCGTCATCACCTGTCCGAGCATGCCGTCGGCGCCAGCAAGTTGCGCCATCGCGGCCGGGTCGCCCGGATTCGCCTGCGCCTGCTTGAGGCTGGTGGCCGCGGTGTTGCGGGCCGCGATAACGGCCTCGAGCGTTTCGCGTTCGTGCTTGAGGTAGGCCTTCGCGGTTTCGACGAGGTTGGGAATGAGGTCGTAGCGTCGCTGCAGCTGCACATCAATCTGGGCGAAGGCATTCTTGAACGCATTACGCGCTGCGATGAGGCCGTTGTAGATGCCGACACCCCAGAACACGACGACCGCGACCAGCCCGAGAATCACCAGTGTTGCGATCATGCGCGCCTGCTCCTCATTGCACGTTGACTACAATGCCGATCAATGACCGTTGCACGCGATCGACAATTCGAGAATAGCATGCTGAAAACGACCGACTCCCGCTGTGCTGGGCCTCGACGCCGCTGGCTTCTGTGCATTGGAATGGTGGCGGCTGTTCTGGCGCCGATGCCGTTGGTGGTGAACGCGCAGACCCTCGTCGCAAGCCCGCTGGTAACACCCGTCGAGCCGGTGGTGATGCCATCGATCCTGCTGCCGCGTACGCCGCGGCCAATGCCCCCGCAACGCCCGTGGGTGCCCGGCGATCGTCCTGCGAACGTGGCCGCACTCGCCGCGGAATTCGAAGTGCTGTCCGACCGGGTGCTGGCGACGGCGCGAGTGCCGGCACTCGCCGCCGCGATGGTGAAAGACGGCAAGCTGATCAGCGTGCGCGGCATCGGCGTGGTCGACGCGGGTACGCGCAGACCGGCCGGCGCCGACACCGTCTTCCGCCTGGCTTCGCTGTCGAAGGCTTTCGCCGCGACCACGGTAGGCCTGCTGGTCGAACGCGGGCAACTGGGCTGGGACGATCCGGTGCGCGACTTCGTGCCTTCGTTCGAACTCAAGGACGCGGACGGTAACGCCAGGCTGACGTTGCGCGACCTGCTCAGCCATCGCACGGGACTGCCTGCGAACTCGCTCGATCGGGTGGTGGAGTCGGGTGTCGGTTATCCGGACCTGGTCCGGCAGCTGCGCACCATCACCGGCGACTGCGCAGTCGGAAGTTGCTACGCGTACCAGAACGTTGCGTTCAGCGCGTCCGGCGACCTCATCTACGCGGCCACCGGGGATTTCTACTCGGAGTGGGCCGAGCGCCTGATGTTCGCGCCGCTCGGCATGCAAAACGCATCGTTCGGGCTCGACGCCCTGGAACGTTCGCCCGACTGGGCGCGCCCCCACGTCCGCCGTGGCACGACATTCGTGGCGGTGGCACCGAAGCCGACCTATTACCGCTTGACGCCTGCCGCAGGAGTCAACGCCAGCGCGCGCGACATGGGCGTGTGGCTGGCGGCGCAGCTCGGACATCGAACCGACGTGCTGCCGCGCAGCGTGCTCGATGTCATCCAGTCGCCGCAGGCGCACAGTCCGCACGAACGTTTCGGATCGGCGTGGCGGCGACAGCGCATCACCGACGCCTGGTATGGGCTCGGCTGGCGCGTGGTGAATTACTCGGGGCATCGGCTGGTGTGGCACGCGGGCGCCGTGCAGGGATACCGCGCCGTGATCGCGCTGCTGCCCGATCACGATTTCGGGATGGTGCTCATGTGGAACGCCGAGAGCCCGGTGCCGACGGGAATCATGCCGACGATGCTGGATCGGTATCTTGGATTGCCAATCGTGGACTGGCTGCAACTCGACCAGGTCGAGCGCGACAACCGCCCAGCCGCGCCCCGTGCACGGTCGCGGTCCGTGGTGCGCCCGCGTCGTCGGTAGCGACGCACGCAGTAGACGCCTGAAGCAGGACGCCGCCCATTGGGCGGCGTCTGCGAACCGGATGCCGCGTTCGTTCCCTACAGCTTGAATTCGATTCGCTGGGTGCGCTGCGCCGCGACTGGCTGGCCGTCGCGCAGCGCCGGCTCGAAGCGCCATTGCTGCACGGCGGCGACCGCCGCACGGTCGAACACGCGCGCGGGTTGAGAGCGAACGACCGTGGCTCCGGTGACGTTGCCCTGCGGACCCACGGTGATGCGAACCTCAACCCAACCCGATTGACGCTTGCGCACGGCATCCGGCGGGAATGCCGGCGGTACCTGACGCGTGAGGCGCGCCTCACGCGTTTGTCCGCCACCACTGGCCGCGGCGCTGCCCGATGCGGGCGCGGCGGTTGCGGGCGCCGCTGCGGCGGTAGACGCGGCGGGCTCGTCCGGGTCCGGCCGGGCTGGAGTCGTCGTCGGTGGCGTGTCGTCCTCGGCCGCCGTGGCAGGCGCCTGCGTCGGTAGCGGCGCTGACGGAGTGGCGGCCGGCGCAGCAGGCGTCTGTGCGGCCTGAGCTGAGGCAGCTGCCTGTTCCTGCAGCAACTGCAGTCGGCGCTGTTCCTCGGCTAGTTTGTCCGCTTCGAGACGCTCGCCGGCGGCACGCTGCGTGTCGAGCTTGGCGCGCAACGTGGTCACGGTGTACGAACCGGGACTCGACTTGTCGAGCATGCCGATGATGCGTTCTGCCTCGGGCACGTTCTTGGCGTTGATCGCCGACTCGGCGGAACTCGCGGCGATAGGGAACAGATCGACCAGGGCCTGCGTCGCCTGGGCGTTGGAAGGCTCCTGCGCGATGATCTGCAGGAAGTAGTCCATGGCATTGTCATTCGCCGGCGCGACCGTGCGGCCTTCCTTCTCGGCGGTCTTGGCCCGCTGCAGCAATTCGTTGACCGTCAGTTTGAGCGCGGCCACTGGAGTGGCGGCGCCGGCCGGCGCGGCGGCGCCAGGTGCCGTTGCACCGGCGGCAGGCGTCGCCTCGTCCTTCTTGCCGCACGCGGCGACGACCAGTGTGAGTCCGATCAGCGCTGCATGGCGCAGCCAGCGTCGTGCGCCCGGCTGCGGCGTGCGCGTATCAAAACATGTGCGACTCATAGCGACTCCCGACCTATGCGATTGACGTCAAATCCCGATCCGCGCCACGCGCCATTCAAAAAAGAGCGTGCACGGTGTTTTGCAGTTTTCGCTCCCCCATCGGCGCCACTCACGCACCGATTCCGCCCCAAGACAACAGCGAGTTCATCCGCCGCGCTCTGCGGGACCCGGGTCGTCCCGGCCTCTCCCCGAGAGACATGCGACGCGGGCTCATTATAGGCATGCCCCGGCGCAACTGACTCGGTCCGAATTTCCGGACCCCAAAAATAAAGAACCACCGCATCCGGGCAGACGTGCGGTGGTTCGAGACCCCTCTATCGAGTCGACACCGCGGCGCTTCCGCGCCCCGGTGATGTTGCTTCACATTGCTCTAGAACATCGAGCCCATCGAGAGACCGCCCATTGGAGCTGGCGGCGCAGGCTTCTTGGCTGCTTTCGGAGCCGCCGGCTTCTTGGCCGGCTTTTTGGCTGCCTTCTTGGCGGCCTTCTTCGCTGGCTTCTTGGCGGCTTTCTTGGCGGCCTTCTTGGCTGCCGGCTTCTTGGCAGCTTTCTTGGCTACTTTCTTGCCAGCCTTCTTCGCTGCCTTCTTGGCTGCCGGCTTTCTGGCAGCCTTCTTGGCTACTTTCTTGCCAGCCTTCTTGGCTGCTTTCTTGGCTGCCGGCTTCTTGGCTGCCTTCTTCGCTGCCTTCTTGGCTGGTTTCTTGGCGGCCTTCTTGGCTGCCGGCTTCTTGGTCGCTTTCTTCGCAGCCTTCTTGGCTACTTTCTTCGCCGCCGGCTTCTTGGTGGCTTTCTTGGCCGCTTTCTTGGCGGCCGGTTTCTTTGCTGACTTCTTGGATGCTGCTTTCTTGGTTGCCATGTGTTTTATGAGCTCCTCATTTGTTGGCAGTTGTTGCCCGGTAAAAGCGTGAAGGAACGCCTCGCAAAGCAAATCGCTGTTGGTCGCATGCTTGAACCTGCCAACTTGGCGACGAGTACGTTCGTCTGACAGCAAGCGGAGAACATGGAGCGGAATAGAGACGGTGATCTTCTTCGTCTTCGCGGCCTTCCTGCCGTGATCGACGTAGGGATCTACGAATCGTTTTTCGACCATTCTCACCACGTTGCTGACACGCCGACGAAAAATTAATCCCCACGCGCTTTACTGTCAACAAGTTTTCTGAATTATCGGCCGGACTTTTCCGGCCGGAAAATCCGATCCTCCACCCTCGGGAATGGGTTTGGCAGGCGACGACGAGAGCGCAGTCGCGTCATCGCCAAGTGTTTTATATGGACGTCTGGACGGCCAAACGCAAAATGCATGCGAAAATTCACGCACTGTCGCAAAGCCAGTAACCACGCGGCCTGCAGCGATTACACGTTGTTCTCGCGCGCGCGCATTCGCGTATTCCGAGCGAGTTCCGTGATCGCGCGCGATGCAGTGAACGCAGACGCGTGCGACGGTCGCACGAGGCCCGGCCGAAGTGCCAAATCGGGTCGATCGGCAGCGTCAGGCGAGCGCGACGGCCGCCGCAAATTTTTCGAGATCCTCGGCCGTCTTGGTCTCGGTGGCGCAAACCAGGAGCGCGTCGCCCAATTCGGGAAAGTCCTCGCCGAGCGCGAAACCGGCCACGAATCCGTCCCGGCCGAGTCGCTCGACGAGTTCACTCGCGGGTCGCGAATGCGTCACCACGAACTCGTGGAAGATCGGGGCGCTGAACCTCTGTGTCATCGCGCCAACCGAGGTCAGCCGCTCGCGCAGCGCGCGTGCATTCACCGCGCACAGCGTGGCGACGCGCCGCAGGCCCTCGGTCCCGATCATCGCCATGTACAGCGTCGCCGCGGTGACCAGCAGGCCCTGGTTGGTGCAGATATTGGATGTCGCCTTGGCGCGGCGAATGTGCTGTTCGCGCGCCTGCAACGTCAGCGCAAATCCGTCGCGTCCGTCGAGGTCGGTGGTCCGTCCGACGATGCGCCCGGGCATGTACCGCACCAGTTCCATGCGCGTGCACATGAATCCGAAGTAGGGGCCGCCCGACGACAGGGGAACACCCAGCGGCTGGCCTTCCCCGCAGACGATGTCGGCGCCGCGGGTGCCCCAGCGGCCCGGCTCCTTCAGCAGCGCGAGTGCGGTCGGGTTGACGACGCCGATGGCGAGCGCGCCCTGCGCGTGGGCCCAGTCGGTGAGCGCATCGACATCTTCGAGGACGCCGAAGAAATTGGGCTGCGGCACCACCAGCGCAGTGAATTCGTCGCCGGCGGCGGCAGCGATGCAGTCCGCGACGGTGGTCGCGCCCGTGGTGGAGTCGAACGGAACCTCGACGAGTTCGATCTCCTGCAGCTCAACGATGGCCTGCACCACGCGGCGATAGGCGGGATGGACGCTGCGTGGGATCAGCACGCGCCTCCGGCTGTCGCGCTTGCGGGTGCGCTCCGCCATGAGTACCGCTTCGGCCAGCGCGGTGGCGCCGTCGTACATCGACGCGTTCGACACGGCCATCCCGGTCAGGCGCGTCATCATGGTCTGGTATTCGTAGATCAGCTGCAGCGTGCCCTGACTCGCCTCGGCCTGGTAGGGCGTATATGCGCTGTAGAACTCGCCGCGCGTCACGATTTCCCAGACTGCCGCCGGAATGTGGTGTTCATACGCGCCCGCACCCGCGAAATTGAGCGGAGTTCCGTCGCGCGCAGCGCGTTGCCGCATCAGCCGGGTGACATCGGCCTCGTTCAAGCCATCGGGAACATGTTCCAGCCGGTCGATGCGCAATTCCGGAGGGATCTCGTCGAACAGGTCGTCGATGCTGCCCACCCCGATGCGGGCGAGCATCCGGGCGACGTCGGCAGCGGTGTGCGGAATGAAAGGCATGATGTGACCTGCGGCGGA
>JBKJSW010000007.1:0-4958 GCA_046595765.1 Ahniellaceae bacterium | reverse complement strand
GAACAGGCCCATCGCGGTCGCGATCAGCGCTTCCGAGATGCCGGGCGCGACCATGGCGATGGTCGCCTCGCGCACACTGGCGAGGCCCTGGAACGCGATCATGATGCCCCACACGGTGCCGAACAGCCCGACGTAGGGGCTGGTCGAACCCACCGTGGCGAGGAACTCGAGGCTTTGTTCGAGCTTGTCGATCTCGCGCGTCAGCGTCACGCGCATGCCACGTTGCGCACCCTCCACCACGGTGTCGGGATTCATCGTGCGCCGCTGGCGCAGTCGCGTGAATTCGCGGAAGCCTTCGGTGAACACCGCCGCCAGGCCGCCCACGCGGTCACCGCGCACCGAGAGTTCCTTGAACAGCGATGCGAGGTCCGCGCCGGACCAGAATCGCTCCTCGAATTCGTCCGCCTCACGGGTGGCGCGATCGAGCATCGCCTGTTTGCGGAAGATGATCGCCCAGGACGCGATCGACGCGGCCAGCAGGACCCCCATTACCAGTTTCACCGGCAGGCTCGCGCCGAGGATCAGGCCGAGGATGTCGAGTTCACCATTCATCCAGAAACTCCAGCAGTAAAAATCATCGGATCGGGCTGCAGCAGGTCTTTGGGGATCGCGCGCGGCCGCAAGGTCGCACCGTCGAGGCAAGCGGCACGAACGGTGGCACGGGCGATGCGCACATTATCGTCGATGCGATGCAAATCCTGGTTGAACGCGATGCTGACCCCGCGTCGCTCGACAAGTTCGCAACTCGCCTGCAGTCGATCGTCGAGCCGCGCGGGCGCATCGAAGCGCAGGTCCATGCCGACGATCGCGAACAGGATGCCGCGATCGCGTAGCAGCGAAGACTGCGCCACGCCGAGTGAGCGCAGGTATTCCGTGCGCGCGCGCTCGAAGAACCGCACGTAGGCACCGTGATACACGACGCCACCGGCGTCCGTATCTTCCCAATAGACGCGGACGGGCCAGGAGAAAGCCGCGGACCGAGCCCCTCTCCCCCCGGGGTGATTGGGCGCGTTAGCGAGCATTGCTCGCGCGCACAATCACGCCCGCCAGGGCCGGGGTGGGGTTGGGGTGAGGGACGGAAGGCGCTTTGCGCAAGAATTTTCCTCGAGGCAAGCTCTGCCCCTCATCCGGCGCTGTGCGCCACCTTCTCCCGGGGGGAGAAGGGAAATGCGGAGCAGTCCTCGCCGTCGCCAGGCATCACTATTCCGAATCCACGAATAGCCCCGGCGTCGCGGGCATGTCGCCGCGCCGCGGTGGCGCCACGAGGCCGAGGTGCCGGTACGCTTTCGCGCTCGCCATGCGCCCCCGCGCCGTCCGCACCAGGAATCCCTGCTGGATCAGATAGGGCTCGATGACATCCTCGAGCGTGCCGCGTTCCTCGCTGAGCGCAGCGGCCAGCGATTCGACGCCCACCGGGCCGCCATCGAAACCCTCGATGATGAGCTTCAGCATCCGTCGGTCGAGCGGATCGAATCCTTCCGGATCGACCGCCAGCATGTCCATCGCGTCGTTGGCGGCGGCGCGGGTGATGCGTCCGTCAGCACGCACCTGCGCGAAGTCGCGCACGCGGCGCAACAGACGGTTGGCGATGCGCGGGGTGCCACGGGCGCGTCGCGCGATCTCGTCCGCGCCGTCCTCGTCGCATTCGATCGCGAGGATACGCGCGGCGCGCAGCGCGATGGCGCGCAGCTCGTCGCGGTCGTAGAACTCGAGCCGCTGCACGATACCGAAGCGGTCGCGCAACGGCCCGGTCAGCAATCCGGCACGGGTGGTGGCGCCGATCAGGGTGAACGGCGGCAGGTCGAGCTTGATCGAGCGCGCGGCCGGGCCCTCGCCCAGCATGAGGTCGATCTGGCAATCCTCCATCGCCGGATACAGCACCTCTTCGATCACCGGGCTCAGGCGATGGATCTCGTCGATGAAGAGGACGTCGCGTGGCTGCAGGTTGGTGAGCAACGCCGCAAGGTCACCCGGGCGTTCCAGCACCGGTCCAGACGTCTGGCGCAGTCCCACGCCAAGTTCGTTGGCGATGACCTGCGCCAGCGTGGTCTTGCCCAGGCCCGGTGGCCCGAAGATCAGTACGTGGTCGAGTGCTTCGCTGCGCCTGCGCGCGGCCTCGATGTAGATCCCCATCTGCTCGCGCACTGCGCGCTGGCCGAGGTATTCGGTCAGGCGTTGCGGGCGGATGTGCGCATCGGCGACGACATCCTCGCGCGTGGCGCCGCTGGCGATGATCCGCTCTTCGCTCACGCGAGGACTATCCCGGCTTCCCCTTCTTCCCGCTCGCGGGGAGAAGGGATCGACTGCTGCCCAGACATAAAAGCGACGGACATCAGATCTCGACCTGCGCGCCGAGTTCGACCAGTCGGTTGCCCGGGATGCGGAAGAACCCGGTTGCCGGCGCTGCATTGCGGTGCATGAAGGCGAACAGCAGGTCGCGCCACACCGGCATTCCACGGTGCCGGCTTGCGACGATGGTCTCGCGGCTGGCGAAATACGTGGTGTCCATCGGGTCGAAGTGGATGCCGCCCTTGTCACACGATCGCATCAGCGCGCGCGGCACATCGGGCCGTTCCATGAAACCAAAACGGATGACGACGCGCCAGAAATCCTCGCTGATCGAGGTGATCTTGAGCGACTGCTCGGGCGGCGCGAACGGCGTCTGCAACGTTTCCACCGTCAGGAAGACATTGCGCTCGTGCAGCACCTTGTTGTGCTTGAGGTTGTGCAACAGCGCGTGCGGCACCACGCCCTTGTCCGCCGTCATGAAGATCGCGGTGCCCTGCACCCGCGCCGGGGGCGCAAGCATCAACCCCGGCAGGAATGTCGACAACTGGATGCCTTCCTTCTGCACCTCATCGTGCAGCAGCTCGCGGCCGCGGCGCCACGTGCGCAGCAGCGTGAACACGAGGATGGCGAGCACCACCGGCACCCAGGCGCCGTCCATGAACTTGACGCCATTGGCAACCAGGAATGCGATTTCCACCGTCGCGAAAACAGCACACAACGGCAGCACCCAGCGCCGCGCCTTCGGCCACATGGCGCGCGCGAACATCGCCAGCAACAGCGTGTCGATCAGCATCGTTCCCGACACCGACACGCCGTAGGCCGAGGCCAGGCTTGTGGCGTTGCGGAAGGCCAGCACCAATGCGATCACCATGAGCATCAGTGCCCAGTTGACCCACGGAATATAGATCTGGCCTATCGTTGAACTCGACGTGTGGTGGATCTTCATGCGCGGGATATAACCGAGCTGCATCGCCTGCCGCGACACCGAGAACGCACCGGTAATGACTGCCTGGGAGGCGATCACGGTGGCCGCCGTGGCCAGCACGATCATCGGGATGCGCCCCCATTCCGGGACGCCGAGATAGAAGGGATTCTTGATCGCCTCAGGCGACTCGAGGACCAGTGCCCCCTGGCCCAGATAATTCAGCATCAGCGCCGGTAGCACCAGCAGACACCACCCATAACGGATGGGCTTGGCACCGAAGTGGCCCATGTCCGCATACAAGGCTTCACCGCCGGTGACCGCAAGCACGACCGCACCGAGGATGAAGATGCCATGCCAGCCATGCTCGATGAAGAACTGCACGGCCCAGACCGGACTCAGCGCGTGCAGCACTTCGGGGGCATGCCGGATGTTGATGAGGCCAATCACTGCCAGCGCCAGGAACCACGCGACCGTGACCGGGCCGTAGACCCGACCGACCCTCGCCGTGCCGAAACGCTGGGTCGCGAACAGCGCCACCAGCACCAGCACAGTGATCGGCACAATGAAATTGTGCAGCCGCGGGGCGACGATTTCGAGACCTTCGACGGCCGACAGCACCGACATGGCGGGCGTGATCACGCCGTCGCTGAAAAACAGCGAGGCGCCGAAGATGCCGAGGATGCCGACCACGTAGGTTGACTTCGAACCTCTCGGCAGGCTGCGCTGCACCAGGGCCATCAAGGCCATGATGCCGCCCTCGCCGTCGTTGTCCGCGCGCATGATGATGGTCACGTACTTCACCGTGACGACAATCATCAGCGCCCAGAACACCAGCGAGAGGATGCCGAGCACCGTGTCGTGGTTTGCCGTGAGCCCGTAATGCGGAGAGAACGCTTCTTTCAGTGTGTACAGCGGGCTGGTGCCGATGTCACCGAACACGACACCGATCGCGCCCAGGATGACGCCGGCGAGGCCCACCTTGCCGTGGTCAGGCGTGCGCACGGTCGCGGAGGGAAGTGGCTGGGTGTTCGACTGGATGGGCATGGGAGTGATGGTGCGCCCTCGGCGCTTAACGCAATGCTGCCTTGAGGGCCTTGCGGATGACCGCCTCGGCATCATCACCTTCGACCCGGGCCGCGGCGGCCATGCGCTGGGCCTCCACGGGCTTGTAGCCCAACTGCTGCAGCGCGATTGTCGCTTCGCCCAGGGCATCGGTCGGAACGTGGCCCTGGCGCCCTCCCGCGGCCGCGTCGGGCGCGACGCGATCGCGCAACTCGAGCAGGATGCGTTCCGCGGTCTTCTTGCCGACGCCGGGAATACGGGTCAGCGCCGCGACATCCCCACTCGCGACGACGCGGGAGAAGTCACTGACCGTGACCGACGACAGGATTGCGAGCGCAACGCGCGCGCCGATGCCGGTGACCTTCTGCACGTCGCGGAACAGGCGCCGCTCGGACTCGTGCAGGAAGCCGTAGAGGGAAACGCTGTCTTCCTTCTGAGAATGGTGGACGAACAACGTCACTTCCGCCCCCGTTTCCGGCAGTTCGTAGAACGTCGACATCGGCACTTCGAGTTCATAGCCGACGCCCTGCACGTCGATGATCAGCCAGGGCGGCTGCTTGTGCGCCAGCGTTCCGCGCAACCGACCGATCACCGGCGCGCACTCCGGCTGCGCATGAGGTCGGACGCGGACACGCCCGTACGCTGCGCCAATGCGCGCGCGTGGGCGTGCGTGATCGCCACC
>JBKJSW010000442.1:0-8091 GCA_046595765.1 Ahniellaceae bacterium | reverse complement strand
ATGGCTCTGGCCATTGGCCTCATTGCAGTACGGCGCCCGGTACCACGATGCCGGCGTGATCCTGCTGACGCTTCGTCTGCTCCCGGTCACTAGTCGTGTCGAACCCGCGCCGGATCGAACGCGAACCGGCGTTTCTACTGCACGCACGTCCCTACCGCGAGACCAGCGTATTGCTAGAGGCGCTGTGCGCAAACCACGGGCGCGTTGGCCTGGTCGCACGCGGCGTGCGCAGCGAGCGGCCACGCTGGCCGCGTGGCCTGCTCGAGCCTTTCCAGGCATTGAGCATCGGCTTCCAGGGTCGCGGCGAGCTCGCGCAGCTCACGGCCGTCGACACCGAGGCGGTGCTGCCGCGACTCGAAGGCGAACGTCTTCTGTGCGGTTTATACGTCAACGAGTTGACCCTGCGCCTGCTCGCGCGCGATGACCCACATCCCGCCCTGTTCGACGCGTATCGCGATTGCCTCGTGGCGCTGCATGGCGATGCAAGCGCCGCTTGGACCCTGCGCCGCTATGAATGCGGATTGCTGGGGGCCCTGGGTTACGCACCCTCGCTCACCCACGACGTCGATGGTCGACCGCTGGTGGCCGCGCAGGACTATCGGCTGGATCCGGAGCGGGGTGCGGCGCGGGCGAACTCATCCGGCGTGGGCGACCGATGGTTCTTTACCGGCGCGCAACTGCTCGCGCTGCACGCGGATCTGGAGCCGGAGCCCGCGTTACTGCGCGGCTTGCGGCGCCTGACTTCGGTGCTGCTGAGACCGCATCTGGGCGACCGCGCACTGCGCTCCACGCAATTATTGCTGCGTTCCCCGCCTGTCGTCGACGTCGGGCCGTAGCTCGAGCCTGCGCAGGAGTGCGTGGCCTGCGGTCAGCAACTGCGCGACCGCAACGGCGCGCTCGTCGGGCGAATCCGCATCGAACCGGACCCGTGCAACTGCGGCGCCCAGTTCGGCCGCTCCGCAGAATCCGCACGAGGCCCGCAGCCGATGCAGCTGGTCTTGCAGCGAGTTCGTGTCGCCCGAGCCCAACGCGCTGTCGATCCCGTGCAATGTCCGTCCGAGGTCGCTCGCCAGCAAGGCACGCAGCGCGTCAACGACGCCCATCGAACCGCACACCGACAGCGCGGCAGCGTCGTCCAGCACCGGGAGTTCACGCGCGGTAGCGGCCAGTACCGGGTCCAACGTGTACTCACCGCACCGCGGCAAAGGCTGTCCAGGTGCGGGCAATGCGGCGAGCAGGACCGATATCGGCAGGGGCTTCGTCAACACGATTCCGTAGCCGGCTGCGTGCAGGCGTGCGCGCAGATCGTCGCCCAACTCCGCGCTCAGCGCCGCCGCATGCGGGCGGCGGGCCGCCTGCGGCTCCCCCTCGGGCAAGAGCGCATGCGCGACGTCAAATGCGTCTCCGTCTCCCAGGCGCACGTCGCAGAGCAGCAGCTCGGGCATTCGCTCGCGCGCCAGCTGAAGTGCGGCCACAACGCCCGTCGCGAGGACGACGTTCCAGCCCGCGCCGCGCAAGGCATCGACCAGGAACTCACCCGTCACCGGATCGTCCTCGATCACCAACGCATGCGCGAAACCAGTCGAAGGGAGTTGCCACTGCATGCGCCGAGTCTCGCACGCGGCCGGCAATCAACGTGGTGCAGAGTGCCGCTAGACTTGCGCGCCCCCGCGAACGGGCGTCGTCCCGGGCGCCGGTGCGGGACCGAAGCAATTCACTGCGGAGCGCATGCGATTGGCCATCCCATGGTGAGACGGCGCGCCCAGCGCCAGCCCGAGCCTGAAATCACCGTCGAAATCGTCGGGCTGGGTCACGATGGTCGTGGCGTCGCGAGGGTCGATGGCAAGGCCATGTTCGTCACCGACGCGCTGCCGGGTGAAACCGTGCGGGCGCGGCGCATCCAGCGTCACCGCCACTTCGACGACGCGGAACTGGTCGCGGTTGAGGTGGCTAGCCCCGATCGCGTGACACCGCCTTGCCCGCATTTCGGTGTCTGCGGCGGCTGCGTGCTGCAGCATCTCTCGCCCGACGCGCAGATCGCGGCGAAGCAGCAGGTACTGCAGGAAAACCTCGCGCGCATCGGCAAGCTCGAGCCGCGTACCTGGCTGCCGGCGTTGCGCGGCGACGAATGGGGCTATCGGCGCCGCGGCCGCCTGTCGGCGCGGTACGTCGACAAGAAGGAGCGCCTGCTGCTCGGATTCCGGGAGCGCAACGGCAAGTACGTTGCGGACCTTGAGACCTGTCTGGTGGCGGTACCGGTCATCGGTACTCACTTGCGCGCGCTGGCGGAAGCGCTGGGCGACCTGAGCATCGCGCGCCAGGTGCCGCAGGTCGAATTCGCCTCGGGTGACACCGGTAGCGCCATCGTCGTGCGGCACCTACAGCCGCTTGCCGACGTCGATCGCGAGCGACTGGCGCGTTTCGGTCGCGAGACGGGCATCGTCGTGCTGCTGCAACCGAGTGGACCGGACAGTGTGGTCGCGCTGGATGGCGGCAGGCCGAACCTCGAATTCAGCGTGGACGGAGGCAACGTGCGGCTGGCCTTCGAGCCTCTGGACTTCGTGCAGGTCAATGCGTCGATCAACGAGTCAATGATCGCCCACGCACTCGCGCTGCTCGCTCCGCAACCGCACGAGCGTGCGCTGGACCTGTTCTGCGGACTCGGAAACTTCACCCTGCCGCTGGCACGACGCTGCGCGCACGTGGTGGGCGTGGAGGGCGATCGCGAACTGGTGGCCCGGGCCTGCGTCAATGCGGAGCGTAACGGCATCGCGAATGCCACCTTCGAAGTGGCGGATCTGTTCGCCACGCCGGGTGCGGCCGCATGGGCGCGCAACGACTTCGACGTACTGCTGCTCGATCCGCCGCGCGCGGGAGCGCAGGAGGTGCTGGTCTCCTTGCCCGGCAAGCGCGTGCGGCGCGTGGTCTACGTGTCATGCCATCCGGCGTCGCTGGCGCGCGATGCCGCGATCCTGACCGATCGACACGGCTTCAAGCTCGGCGCCGCCGGCGTGATGGACATGTTCCCGCACACCGCGCACGTGGAGTCGATCGCAGTGTTCGACAGGAGCTGACCGTGCACGTCGAAATCGAGCGCAAATTCCTCGTGCGCGGCGAAGCCTGGCGCCGGGACGTCGAGCGCAGCGAGGCCATGGAGCAGGGTTATCTTGCCCGCAGCGAAGGGCACGGCGCGGGCTATCCCGGATGTTCTGTGCGCGTGCGCCGTGCCGGCGATGTCGCGCATCTCAACGTCAAGTCGCGCGAACCAGGCATGCGCCGAGTCGAATTCGAGTTCCCGATCGACGCCGCGCAGGCGAGCGCGCTGCTCGCGGCGTTCTGCCCGGTGCGCGTAGTCAAGACCCGTCATCACGTCGTGCACGCCGGTGCGCACTGGGAAGTCGACGAGTTCGAGGGTGCCAATGCGGGTCTGGTCGTCGCCGAAATCGAACTCCAGTCGATGGATCAACGGGTGGCGCTGCCTTGTTGGGCAGGCATCGAGCTGACGCAGGAGCTGCGGTTCTACAATGCGGCCCTCGCGAACCAGCCGTTCCACGCATGGCCCGATCGCGCCCACTGGATGGAGCTCATCAAGGCATGTTGATCATTGCAATCGCGGGCACCGAACTGGTCCCGGCCGAGCGCGGGTGGCTCGCGCATCCCGCAGTCGCAGGCGTCACCTTGTTCGCGCGCAATTTTCGCGACCGCGCGCAGGTGACCGGCTTGATCGCCGACATCCGTGCGGCGACTCCGCGTGCGCTACTCGTCTGTGTAGACCAGGAAGGCGGGCCGGTGCAGCGCTTCCGCGAAGGGTTCACTGCCTTGCCCGCGCTCCGCGGGCTCGGCGAGCGTTATCAGGATGATCCGGACGCGGCGCTGGCGCGCGCCGAGGAACACGCATGGCTCATGGCCAGCGAAATGCGCGCGATCGACGTTGACCTGAGCTTCGCACCCGTGGTCGACCTGGCGAGGGGCAATCGGGCCATTGGCGAACGCGCGTTCGATCCCGACCCGGACGTTGTCGCGGCACTCGGCGCGGCCTACGTACGGGGCATGCGCCTCGCTGGCATGGCCGCGACGATCAAGCATTTCCCCGGCCATGGGTCGGTGCTCGAAGATACCCATTTCGAGTGCGCCGTTGATGCTCGCGACCATGCCACGCTGTGGCGGCAGGACCTGCTGCCGTTCCGCGAAGCTATCGCGGTCGGGGCCGAGGCGGTGATGATGGCCCACGTATCCTATCCCTCCATCGATCCGCTGCCGGCGGGGTATTCGCGCCGCTGGATCGTCGACATCCTGCGTGGCGAATTAGGCTTCGACGGCGTGGTGATGAGCGACGACATCGGCATGTTCGGGGCGACCAGCGCCGGAACAGTCGCAGCGCGAATCCAAGCGCACCTGGATGCCGGCTGCGATCTGGTGCTCGTGTGCCAGCCAGAAACCGTGCCCGCGGCACTCGCGGCCATGGGCGACTCGCCATCGACGGTGAGTGCTTCGGTCGCTGCGCTCGCGGGTCGTGCGGCCGCCGACTGGCAATCGCTTTCGGACAACCCGCAGCGCGCGCGCTTCATCGCGAACCTCGAAGGCCTCGGCGCACCGGCGGCCGTCACATGAAGACGGCGAGCCTGAAGGACGTGCTCGAGCACGCCGATTGCATCTATCCGCGAGCCGCGCTCGATTCGGCGATCGCGCGCATGGCAGCTGACATCAGCCGCGATTACGCCGAGGGGCAGCGACCCTTGTACCTGACACTCATGCATGGCGGCATGATCTTCGCGGCGCACCTCTCGGTGGCGCTCTCCGTCGACGTCGAGTTCGACTACCTCCATGCCACGCGCTATCGAGGCGAAATGTCCGGAGGTGCGCTGCGCTGGATCAAGCCGCCGCAGGTATCACTGAAGGGCCGCCGCGTGTTGCTCGTGGACGATATCCTCGATGAGGGCAAGACGCTGCTCGCCGTACGCGACTATTGCCAGGCTGCGCAGGCCAGCGAAGTGCGCGTCGCGGTGCTCTGCGAAAAACTGCACGACCGTCGCGTACCGGGGATCGCCGGGGACTACGTGGGCGTGGCCGTGCCGGACCGTTATGTGTTCGGCTTCGGCATGGATTTTCACGAGCAGGGTCGCAACCTGCCTGCGATCTACGCGCTATGAGCGAGACCCACGAAGCGGCGCCACCGGTGCTTGCCGTCATCGGCGGCACCGGGCTGTATCGGATGCAGGTGCTCGACCAGCCGAGGCGGGTGGAGCTGGAGACGCCGTTCGGCGCACCCTCGGGTCCGGTGGTCGTGGGTGAGTTCCACGGCCAGCGGCTGGCGTTCCTGGCACGGCACGGCGAGGGACATTCGCTTCTCCCGCATCGCGTCAACTATCGCGCCAATCTCTGGGCGCTGCATGCGCTCGGCGTGCGTCGTGTCATCGGAGTCAATGCCGTCGGTGGCATCCGCTCCGACATGCCGCCGCGGGCAGTGGTAGTTCCGCACCAGTTGATCGATTACACCTACGGGCGCCCGAGCAGCTTCGCGGACGTCGATGGCGCCGAGGTGCGGCACGTGGATTTCAGCGCGCCATACACGGAAACGTTGCGCGCAAGGATCATCGCCGCAGCCGGGGCGGCGCACGTCGACGTGGTGGGTGACGGTGTCTACGGTGCAACGCAAGGCCCGCGCCTGGAAACCGTCGCGGAGATTGCGCGCATGCGCCGCGATGGTTGCGACGTCGTCGGCATGACCGGCATGCCCGAAGCGGTCCTCGCGCGCGAGCTCGGCCTCGACTATGCGTGCATCGCCCTGGTGGCCAACTGGGCGGCTGGCTGCGGACCCGACGGTGCACCTCCCGCCGAGGAGATCAGCATCGACGAGATCTTCGCCCACCTGGAGCACGCGACTGCCCAGGTTCCGCCGATCCTGGCAGGACTGTTCAAGCCGTCTTGAGGCGGGTGACAGTTGACGCAGGTCGTCGCATACTCGGCGCGTGGCTGAAGTGCTGCCGGGGGGCAGGGGCCGCGATCGGGGAGCGACGCCATGCAAACGGGTACGGTCAAGTGGTTCAATGATTCCAAGGGGTTCGGCTTCATCGCGCCAGACGCGGGCGGTGACGACGTGTTCGTGCATTTTTCTGCGATCAACACGCAGGGATTTCGCAGCCTGAAGGAAGGACAGAAAGTGAGCTTCGAGGTGATTGCCGGTCCCAAGGGATCGCAAGCCTCCGCAGTCAGCGAGATCACCTGACGCGACGCGTCGCCGCTTGACGCCGGATTACGTGCCGCGCCGCTTCGAGCGCGGCATCGCGCTTCGGTCGCTGACGTCGAGCAGTCCAGCGGGCGTGACCGCGACCACCCGGTCGCCTGTTGCGGCAGCGATCGGCTTGCCGCGCGTGGTGCTTCCAAACGCGGGCAGGATCAGCTGCGACCGTTGCAGCCAGAAGCATGGCAACCGGTAGTCGCGCCTCCCATCCGGGATTACGACCAGCGGGTGCAGGTGTCCTGCGATCACGAAGGTGGCGTCTCCCGAAGCTCCCGCGCCAGTCGTTTCGCGTGGATGGTGACGGAGTTGCAACGCAGCCAATTGATAATCGGGCACGACTTCGGCGTCGTCCCGAACCGCGCTGCGGTCGTGCCGATCATGGTTGCCGATGATGGCGACGATGTGGAGCCCTGGGTGCCGCGACACGAAGCCATGCCAGACCCGGCGCCAACTCGCGTCGCTCGACGTCGCGCCGTGCACGATATCTCCGAGCAGGAACAGGCGTTGCGCCGCGTGCCGCGTGATGAGGTCGGAGAGGCGCAGCAGGTCGCCGTCGTCGCTGCCTTCCGGCATCGCCAGACCAGCCTGCCGGAAAACCTGCGCCTTGCCGAGGTGCAGATCCGCGACCAGCAACGCGCTCTGGTCGGGCCACACCAGCGCGCGCGCCGCGTCGACGAGAAGACTTGCACCGGCCACGGTCAGCGGTAACGTATTCACGCCTCCAGCATCGCTGCCATGCGTTCGAGGCGCGCCTGCCAATCCTCATGGCCGAGATGGCCGCGCAGGCTCTCCGCCCACAGCGGGAAGGCGAATGGCGTCAGGCGCGCCGGCGTGGTGAGGATGAGATTTCCCTGCTGGATTTGCGTGAGCGCGGAGCGGAGGCGTTCGATCTCGAGCGCATCGTCTCGTACCTCGCGATGGGCCTGTTCGAGCAGGAGGTGCGCGGGATCATGTTCGCTCAGGACGTCGAACAGCAGCCCGCTCGAGGCCTGCAGTTGACGCAGTGCGCGTGGCGCGCCGGGACGGGAGGGCAGCAGCAATCCGGCGATCTTCGCGATGTCGCGGAAGCGTCGGCGCGCGAGTTCCGCGAGGTTGATGCCGTTCGACAATGCCTGTTCCAGTCCGTGCGGATCGAGCAGGGACCGCAGCAGCGCATCGGTGGCGACAGGCAGGCGGCGCGAGCTCAGCACGAGACCGTAGTCGTTCATCGCGTAGCCGATCGACAGCGGTCTGATCCGGGCCAGCCTCGCCGAAAGCACCGCGGCGAGGCCTTCGTGCGCGAGTCGTCCGGCAAAGGGATACAGGAACCAGAAGGTGCCCTCGCGCAACTTGACGACTTCGATCAATAATTCGTCCACGCCAGGCACAGCCGAGGACTGGCGCTGCCGCTGCAGCAGGGGCGCCAGCGCCTGCATCTCACGCGAACTTGCGTCAGGCGCGGCGAGCTGGGCGCGCGTGGCGGCCGCCAGCGTTCCCGACAGCGGCAGACGCCCTCCCATCCAGCGTGGCACTGAATTGGTGGGCTTCGAAGTGACGCGAACCTGCGCGACGAGGTCGCGCAACCGCACCAGCTCCAGTGTGCGGCCGGCAAATCGGAATCGATCGCCGGGTTTGAGCTTCGACACGAAACTTTCTTCCACTTCTCCAAGCACGCGGCCACGCACGAATGCCAGTCGCACGGATGCATCGCTGGCGATCGTGCCGATCGAGAACCGGTGCAGTCGCGCATGCGCCGCGCTGGCGATCGCGTAGCGTCCGTCCTCTCCGCGCAAGACTCGCTGGAACTGAGGGTAGGCGGCGAGCGCTTCCCCACCGCGAGTGATGAAAGTGAGGACGCGCATATAGTCGGC